>NZ_JAKKRO010000008.1:0-144096 GCF_025654235.1 Shewanella sp. SM32
TTTCGACCTAACTCAGTCAAGGTCAGTGTCTTACATTCAATCGTCTTACATTCAATCAGTGCCTTAGAGGCCAGCATCAAGCTGTTTAATCGTTTTAGGTGAAGTTCTGGGCAGTATTGGTGTAAAGAATGTTGTAGGATATTGGCTTCGCGCATCTTGTTGTCCAAGTGTAGTTTTTAGCGAAACCATTTGATCATGCAACAAGATGCGCTTCCACCCTAATTTGATGATTTATTTGTAAATCATCAGGGGATTCTTCAGAGTAAAACGTGCTGGCATGATGAATGTTAGAAATGCTGAAATCTGCATAAGCAAAAGCCTGCTTCTTAATTGAAGCAGGCTTTATTTGGGGTAGTTTATAAAGAGTAACTTAACCCTAGGAAGTACTGTCTACCGAAGTATTGGATTGTTCCTGTTTGATGTTCTTCACCAAAATAGGTTTTGTTCGGCTCATCGGTTAAGTTATTAATTTGGAATAAGAACTTAAGTCCATTTTCCAGTGCGTATGAAGCTTGATAATCCACAATTGTTTCGGCATCGAAGAAAGCAAGTTGTGATTCAACTGCCACTTGTTCTGAAACATAGCTACTACGATATCTCATGCTGACGCGAGTATCGAAACCATCCAGAGTATAGAACAAGGTGGTGTTGAGTACGCTTTCTGATAAACCTGGTAATGGAATGGTTAAGTTTGAACCACTTAAATCTGTGGTAAATTCCACTTCACTGTCTGAATACGAGTAGCTGCCAGTGAAGCCAAGACCGCTGAGTGGCGAGGGCAAGAAATCAAATATTTGGGTATAACCTAACTCAACACCACGAATGTAGCCGCCATTGTCGTTGTTGATTGCAGTTTGATATTGACCCAAATTTTTATTAACAGGATAAGTGACGCCATTATCAACTACTGTATCTGGGACAATAAAACCTTCAGATTCAAAATCAAATTCAGTGATAGTGAAATCGTTGATGAAAGACTTGATGTCTTTATAGAACAGAGCTATCACCACGGCGCCTTCACTGTCTTCGAAATAATGCTCGTAAGACAGATCGAATTGATCGGCATAGAAAGGATCAAGCAAAGGGCTGGTGTTACCCCAGGCATTGTATGTCTTATAGCCTTTGTTTTCGTCGGAATACCAGTTGCCTCGTCCTGACTTCAGCTTATTGATCGGTGGACGAGCCATCACAGAGGCTGCGGCGAAACGCAGTTGATCATTTGACGTCAAGTGGAAGTTGAGGTTGAGTGATGGTAAGTAGTCTGTGTAGGTCTGACCGATTTCATTGCGGATATAGTCAGTGCTGATAACACCCTTTTCGTCCGCGATAGGCTCGCCCAAACCGAAGCCGATTTGTTGCAGACCTGTGCTGTTCTGATCCGTGTGAACCACTCGCAGCCCTAGGTTACCTGTTACTTTGACATCACCCAGATCAAACTCTAGATTGCCCTGTACATATCCTGCCAGTATATCTTCATTAACGGCACCGCTTTGGATCATGGTCCAGTTATCCGACCAGTTAGCCGTCGGATTAAATGGGCCTTGACCCGTCGCTGCCAATTGATTGTTGACCAGCTCCACAGCCTTGTCGAAATCGATCGATAGGAAGCTGGGGTAGCCTGAAAGTTCACCACCGAAATTGACTATATTTGTCATGTCATCATTTAACACCAACACTGGTTGATTGGCGGGGTTAGTGTCAAATTCGAAGCCGTAGCCTGCTTGAGAGCGCTGGGCGTTGAATTCACGTTCTGAGTAGCGCAGACCAAAATCAACTGAAGTTAAGAAACCAGAATCTAATGCATAGTTAAAGTCTAACTTGTAGGCGACAAGATCATTTTGTTGATCGTATGGCCACATACCCACTTCTTTTAAACCCAAGGTCGCGGTATTGGTATAGTCGTTTGAAAAACTGACATCGGCTGGGCTTAAACCATGTAGTTGATAATTAATTGATTCGGCTGAGCGTACTTCATTACCTATATCATCATATAAAACGGCACGAGTACCGCCGTTGACGAACTCACCATCGGCTTTTGAATAGCTCACATCACCTGCGACAGTTAATGCGCCGCCATTGTTCCACTCAATATTGACTGAGCCTGATGTCAGTTCTGAATATTTTGAGTCGTTATCATTGATAACAAAAACGGCAAAGTTATCAGTACCATCAGTTGATACCGTTCCGCCTGTCATAGAACCATTTTCGACAACCGCATCACTAATAGTACCGTTTTTTAATGACTTAACGCGAAAGCCTCGGGCAAAGTTTTCGGAAGTGAATTTTGAATGGAATAAATCACTTTTTACACTGAGATTGTCTGTTGGTTGCCAATGGATAGCCGCCATATAACCATCACGTGTATCATCACCGCCTTTTTGCTGTAACTCAAAACCTTCACTGATTGATTCGGCAGCACCGTCGCCATTGACATCTTTTTTATCGTCGTTGAAACGTAAACCAATGAATTGACTGGCAACATAAGGTTGGTACAAATGGGCATAGCCTAGCGCCACACCGAGTGTATCTTCAAGGAATTTGCCTTGATAGGCAAAGCTAAGACGGTTGCCATATTGATCGGCATCGGAAATCTCATCCGCTCTGTCATTAAAACTGCCGCGAGCATTGATATTAAATGATTGGTCTTTGTCGCTTTTTAAGGGATCTGCGGTTTTTAATTCTACCGTACCGGCGACGCCACCTTCAATCAGCGAGGCTTTTGGTGTTTTATAGACGGCGGCTTGACTAATTAATTCGGATGGATATTGGTCAAACTCAATCGCGCGTTTACCGCCCGTTGTCACTTGTTCGTGTCCATTAAGCGTTGCAAAGACGAAATCACCATCAAGACCTCGAATATTGAGGCCGCTTGCTTGTCCACCAGTGCGCACTGCGGTCACGCCTGGTAAGCGAGTCAGTGCATCAGCGATTGACTGATCGGGAAGGGCGCCAAGATCATCTGCTGAAATCGATTCAGAGACAGTATCTCCAAAGCGTTTATCATTTAGTGATTTGATGACACTGGTTCTAAAGCCTTTAACTTCAATAACCTCAATAGCAGCTTCTTTTGCTTTTGCTTCCTTATCTGTGGTCACTTCATCTGCCGCATAGGAGTGCATACTGGCACCTGCGGCGATGAGCGCTAAGGTTAGCAAACTGGGTTTAAATCGCATCATATCTCTCTTCCCCTTGGAGTCGCTTTATCGCTTTGTAGAGCGTTTTATCGTTATCACCGCGTTATTTTTGCGGCCTTTTTTTGGTATATGGGCGCTTAATTGACTGCATAAGTGCTGCGTTTATGACCAAATTGTTATGCAACGGTGAAGATACTACTCCCGAGTTTCTTAGCTGAACAACAGAGTGCATACGTATTCAATACCTAGCAGAGTTAAGAATAGACTGTGATAGAGGGTGAACTCAGGGAATAAAATGATTTTATTTTGTAATCAAGTGACTGTTACTAAAAAGTAAATTTCATTGTGATGCCATGTGACTATTGGCTGCATCTTCTGCATACGTATGCAGGTGTATTGAACCTTATTTCCCTCTTCACGTATGCTCGGTAACACAAAAGAAGCCGCGATGACTTTACTCTGCAGTAACAAAACGATAACTGTTTGCTTGAGTGTGTTAGGGAAAGTTCGCTGTAGAATAATGATAAAGGGGCAACAATGAGTGAGTTAACGTGGTGGCGTGGTGCAGTGATTTACCAAATTTATCCGCGTAGCCTTTTAGATACCAATGGTGACGGCGTCGGGGATTTACGCGGCATTATTATAAAGCTGGATTACATTGCGAGTCTCAATGTCGACGCCATCTGGATTTCACCTTTCTTTAAATCTCCTATGGCAGATTTTGGCTACGACATCAGTGATTACCGTGAAGTTGACCCTCTTTTTGGCACTATGCATGATTTCGATGAATTGATTGAAAAAGCCCACGGTTTAGGTATTAAGGTCATTATTGATCAAGTATTAAGTCATACCTCGGACCAACATGCGTGGTTTATCGAGAGTCGCGAAAACCGTTCGAATCCCAAGGCGGATTGGTATGTGTGGGCCGATCCTAAGGAAGACGGTACAGCGCCTAACAACTGGCTCGCGATTTTTGGCGGTTGTGCTTGGGAGTGGGAACCGCGCAGACAGCAATACTATTTACATAACTTCCTGCGTAGTCAGCCCGATATTAATTTCCATCATCCCGAAGTGCGCCAAGCTGTGCTGGATAACGTTGAATTTTGGCTTAAAAAGGGGGTAGATGGCTTCCGCTTAGATGCCATTACCTTTTGTTATCACGATGAACTGCTCAGGGATAATCCGGCAAAACCTAAGGATAAACGTCAGGGCCGTGGTTTCAGTGAAGATAACCCTTACGCATATCAATACCATTACTACAATAATGACCGTCCGCAAACCATCGCTTTTATTGAAGATTTACGAAAGCTCATCAATCGCTATCCAGGAGCGGTGACCTTAGGCGAAGTCTCTGCCGAAGATTCTTTGGCTGTAATGGCTGCCTACACTAAGGGCGAAGATCGCCTACATATGGCCTATAGTTTTGAGCTATTAACCGACGATTACAGCGCAAGTTATATTCGCCAAACCGTAGAGGCTTTGGAAGCGAGCATAGGTGATGGCTGGCCATGTTGGGCTATCGGCAATCATGATGTGCAGCGTGTAGCGAGTCGTTGGGGGCAAGGTAAGCAGAATTCAGACATGGTCAAAATGCTTAATGCCATGCTAAGTTCGCTGCGCGGCAGTATATGTAGTTATCAAGGTGAAGAACTCGGTCTAACCGAGGCGCCAATTGAATACCATGAGCTGCAAGATCCCTTTGGCAAAACATTTTGGCCTATGTTTAAGGGGCGTGATGGTTGCCGTACGCCAATGCCGTGGCAGCAAGGCGCTGACTTTAGTGGTTTTAGTGATGTTTTTCCTTGGCTGCCAATTGCACCTGCGCACCAAGCGTTAGCTGTGGATCTACAAGAATCTGATGCTGATTCCATGCTCAATGGTTATCGACGTTTTCTGGCTTGGCGTAAGTTACACCCAGTGTTAGTTGAAGGTGATATTAAATTTGTTGATGCAAAGGAGCCCATTTTGGCCTTTGTTCGCACCTTAGGCGATATAAAAGTGTTCGTGGGATTCAATTTAGGTGATACCGAGGTCGAGTTTGATTTCTCTGCATTTGAACTCAATGAACCGCTGACGGGACACGGCCTTAAAACCGCACAAATAGAACACAATCAGCTGAAGTTTTCGGCATTTACCAGCTTTTATGCAATGTTAAAGTGAAAATGATTCATTTTTATTCGGTTGAAGTGTTATAGATACGGGATCCCAAGCCCACAGTTCGATATAAACCCGCCCACGGGCACCATGGGGAATGTAACCTTAATTAGTTCCTGATAATAAAAACATACAGAGAGAATAACTATGGCGTCATCAATTAATACTGGTAGCTACACGAGCAGCACTGGCGAAAATGGGTCGGGCAGTTATCGTTTTGCCTTGATCTCATTGACTTCACTGTTTTTTATGTGGGGTTTTATCACCTGCTTGAACGATATTCTAATCCCGCATCTTAAAGCTGTGTTTTCACTGAATTATACTCAAGCCATGTTGATCCAGTTTTGTTTCTTCGGTGCTTATTTTCTAGTCTCAATCCCTGCGGGTAACTTAGTGAAAAAGCTGGGTTATCAAAAGGGAATTGTTACAGGTCTCGTGATTGCAAGTATTGGTTGTGCGCTGTTTTATCCTGCGGCGGCCCTCGCTACTTACAACTTGTTCCTCGGTGCATTATTTGTTTTGGCATCCGGTATCACAATCCTGCAAGTGGCAGCTAATCCTTATGTCAATGCCTTAGGCAGTCGCGAAACTGCGTCGAGTCGTTTGAATTTAACGCAAGCGTTCAACGCCTTAGGCACAACGGTTGCGCCGTTTTTTGGTGCTATGTTAATTCTGTCTGTCGCCAGTTCAGTATCAGGCGATTTAGCCCAAGCGAGCGCTGAAGCAGAAGTAGTTAAACTGCCATACCTGTTACTTTCTGGCGCCTTGGCAATTTTAGCGCTGATTTTTGCGAAGTTAGATTTACCTGTGATCCGTGAGCATGATGAAAGTGTTCAAGGTGAAGTTCAGACCCATCTAGGTAAAACCAGTGCCTTACAAAGCAAGCACTTAGTGCTCGGTGCTGTGGGTATTTTCGTGTATGTCGGCGCAGAAGTGTCTATCGGTAGCTTTTTAGTTAGCTTCTTAGGTGAAAGCCATATAGCGGGTATGCCAGAAGCCGAAGCCGCCCATTACATCGCCTATTATTGGGGCGGCGCTATGGTGGGACGTTTCATTGGCTCTGTGGTGATGCAAAAAGTACCAGCGGGCTCAGTGCTTGCATTTAATGCTTTTATGGCGGCACTACTTGTGGTTGCAGCGATGACAACCAGTGGCAGCATTGCTATGTGGGCAATCCTTGGGGTGGGGTTATTTAACTCGATTATGTTCCCAACGATCTTCAGCTTAGCACTTCGTGATTTAGGTCCACACACTTCACAGGGCAGTGGCATTTTGTGTTTGGCGATTGTGGGCGGCGCGATTTTGCCTTTATTCCAAGGCATGTTAGCGGATAATCTTGGCGTTCAGCTCGCCTTTATTCTGCCCGTGATTTGTTATGGTTTTATCCTGTTCTACGGGGCTAAAGGCTCAAAAATGTAATGGGTTAAACTGACTGTGGCAAAAAAGCGATCTTAGGATCGCTTTTTTTATGGCTTTAACCTTAACTCGGCGCCAGCGCGCTTGCGTATTAGGGCCTGACCTCCTATGATCCTCCGGTTTTATCATTCATGGTGACCTTTTAAATGTTGAATTCTCCGCTTTCTGCCAGCTCGAACGAATTAGTGATCAGTATCTTAACTATGGTGCTGAGCCAAGGAAAACCCTTAGATCGGGCCTATTCTCAGCATTTTTCTGGGTTGCAATTGGTACCCGCCGAGCAGGCGCGTATCGCATTAACGACGGGTGATATCCTACGTCGTTTAAATTTATATTGTTATCTGGCGGAAATTAGTCCAGATGAGATGGAGCGTTTTGGCTCTAAATTGCTTAATGCCTGGCATTTATTTCATGGGCTTGAACTGCCTAAAATGCAATATTCGCTGCAAGTTGATGAGGTGCGTTTAGCTGAGCGTATCGAGCAAGCGAAAACTAAGCCTGTGTTGTGGGACGGTTGCCCTGAGTGGCTCGATGTTATGGGCCGTGAGCAACTAGGTGAGTCTTGGGAAAAAGAGCGCGCCGCGTTAAGTACAGCGCCGAAACGTTTTTTACGCGCTAATAGCCTTAAGGTGACTCGTGATGAACTGGCCGCTAAGCTTGCCGCTGAGTTTGTGAGCACGCTCTGTGTTGATGGGGTTGATTCCGCCCTTGAAGTGACCTCCGATTCTGCCTTGTTCCGTACCCAAAGCTTTAAAGATGGCTTATTCGAGCAGCAGGATGCGGGCTCTCAGCGCGTAGCTGCGGCGCTTGATGCCAAGCCGGGGATGAAAGTGATCGATGCTTGCGCGGGTGCGGGCGGTAAAACCTTACACATAGCTGCGCAAATGCAGGGTAAAGGACGCTTGTTGGCCATGGATGTGGAGCAATGGAAACTCGACAAACTCAAAGAGCGTGCCCGTCGTAATGGGGCACACAATGTCGAAACCCGTGTTATCGCCAGCAGTAAAACCATTAAACGCTTAAAGCTCAGTGCCGATAGAGTATTGCTTGATGTGCCTTGCTCTGGTTTGGGTGTATTAAAGCGTAATCCCGATGCAAAATGGCGTGATACCGTAGAGCGTTTACCCGTGTTAATGGAACTGCAAAAACACATTTTGAGCAGTTACAGCCGCATGGTCAAAGTCGGTGGCATAGTCGTCTATGCGACTTGTTCTATCTTCCCTTGCGAGAACCGCGGTCAAGTGGATGCGTTTTTAGCCGAGAACCCCAACTTTCGCCTGATTGAGGATGAAAGTATCAGCCCAGCCGATAGCGGCTTTGATGGCTTTTACCTTGCCAAACTTGAACGTATTCAAGAATAAAGCATTGCTTTTTAGACTAAAGTAAACCTTTTACCGCGCAGGTAAAGGGTTTACTTAATTAACATTAGTGCCTAGAATTTCTTATAAGTTATAAATATTTAACATTGTTAATCAGTATTTATATTGCAACTTTGCTCTTAAGGAAATTATGGCGTACGGCGTTAACCTTCCAGATCTGCTCGATCATGCAGACGTTAAACTCGCCCACAATGTCAGCATAGCTTGTTATAGCAGTATTCTTTCTATGCTGCTCAATGGCGCACCGCTACATGAAATCTTGCACGCCTTAGTCTTAAAAATCGAAGCTCAAAAAGTAGGAACCAGAGGGTCTGTGTTACTGCTCAGTGCTGACGGTAAACGTCTGTTATTAGGTGCCGCCCCCAATTTACCCGACAGTTACAATCAAGCCATTAATGGTGTCGAAATTGGCCCCAATGTGGGTTCTTGTGGCACGGCTGCCTATTATGCGCAGCGTGTCATCGTTGAAGATATCGCCCAACATCCTTACTGGGTTAATTATAAAGAACTGCCATTACGTGCAGGTCTTAAATCTTGCTGGTCAGAACCTATCAAAAATACTCACGGTAAAGTGCTAGGCACATTTGCCATGTACTATGATACGATAAAGTCCCCAACAGAGCAGGATTTAGGACTCATTTCAGAGGCGGCAAGACTGGCGAGTTTAGCCATTGAACGCAGTCGTGCAATGGAATTTCAGCATTTAGCTGTGAAAATTTTTGATCGGTTACCCCTTGCTCTGGTTATTTCCAATTCTGACGATGCAGTTCTCTATGCTAATCCTGCTTTCAGACATATAGTTATCCCTCAAGATACTGATATCGCTAACTTTCATCCTAAGATTTTTTTAGCATCATCCCAATCTAATGAATTAGTGGGGTTATTTGAGCATTTAGCTCAGGACAGAATGTGGCAGGGTGAGTTGGTGGGTCTTAGGGGAAATGGTGAGGAGTTTTATCTTGACCTTATCGTCACGACCTTCCGAGAGTCCAATGGTCAGCAACCCTGTTTTGCATGGCTATTTTCAGACATTAGTGAACGTAAGAAAGCGGCGCAGCTGATTAAGTATCAGGCCAATAATGACTCTCTTACGGGACTTGCTAACCGCAATGCGTTATTCAAGCAGATCCAGGCGTTAATTACCTCCGATAGTTTGACACCCGGCTTTAGTTTTATGTTGATGGATTTAGATAACTTTAAGCAAGTCAACGACACCCATGGCCATGACAAAGGTGATGCACTGTTAGTGCAAGTGGTTAAACAGATCAGCGAGTGTGTCGATGACACTATGGTGTTTGCACGCTTAGGAGGGGATGAGTTTGCCTTGCTATTACCTGGGGTTGTTAACCAGAAAGAATTGGCACAAATTGCAGATACAATTAACAAAAATGTGGCAAAACATTATGTGCTAGCCGATGGAAAAGGTGTTTATAGCTCGGTAAGTATAGGGATTGCACGTTTTCCTGAAGATGCCCTCGATCTTGAACAGTTGTTAAATTGTGCCGATCAGGCCATGTATATTTCTAAGGCAAATGGTCGTAATCGATATCATTTTTTTACTGAACAAATGCAGCTAAATGCCGAGCGTGTTGCTAGCCTTCATAATCAGCTTAAGCAGGCATTAGATCAGCATACCTTCGAGCTTTATTACCAACCTATAGTCAATGCGACCACTGGCCTGATTGTCCGTGCTGAAGTGCTGCTGCGCTGGCAGCATGAGGGAACGTTTATTCCACCCGATGAATTTATTCCCATCGCTGAAAACAGTGGTTTAATCGTTGATATTGGTCGAGATGTTCGCCTTGGTGCTATGCAGACTATTTTAGAGATGCAGGAGCGAAATTGGCCCATTAATTTATCCGTGAATGTCTCGACCTTTGAGTTTTGGTCCCATGAACTACAAGATGCCTTTGTGGAGTCCTTTGCTGCGATTACTGAGCAACTTGAGGTGACAGATTTCCCCTATGACAGATTAACCCTTGAGATCACTGAATCTTTATTGATGAAGCAACATACGTATCTTATTGATGTACTTAATAGTTTGCGAGTTAAAGGGATTAAAATTTCCTTAGATGATTTTGGGACGGGTTACTCATCTCTATCTTATTTAGCTAATTTCCCTATCGATCAAATTAAAATCGATAAGAGCTTTATCGACAGATTAGATGAAGGCAAACGTCACGAAGCGTTGGTGGAGGCCATAGTGCGTTTAAGCCATGCGTTAGATTTAACTGTGACGGCAGAAGGGGTAGAAACTGAGTCCCAGCTTAAATTTGTAATGGCGAATCATATTCAAGAAATTCAAGGCTATTTATTTTATAAGCCTATGCCCAAAGCTGCATTCTTTGCCCTGTTGGCAAAGCAAGCTGAGCTGCATAAGGGTTTTGACGTTTGACCTTGATGTTTGACCTAGATGTGAGGGCGGCTTAATCAGTGATAGTCTGATTTTAATCTAGGGTTTAGATGTAAGGTAAGAATTCAAGTTTTAGATATAAAACATTGAAAAATAATAAATAAAAAGAGCGCCGAGGCGCTCTTTTTATTACTGGAAACAGGTGCAGCACTGAGTCTCTGAGTTTACATTGAGTCAGGTGGCGAGCGCTAAGATTTAGCGGTTATCTGGCTGTTAATCACTAGACTCAAGTATTCAGTAAAGTCATGACCGTGATTTTGCAGCATTTTGGGGAACATAGAAATCGGCGTAGAACCTGGGAAGGTATTGATTTCATTTAGTAAAATTTCATTATCCGCGGTTAAGAAAAAGTCGATGCGCGACAGGTGACGCAATTTCATACCTTTAAATGCCTTGATTGCATAGGCGCGGATTTGTTCACTGATCTCAGTTGACACATGCTGTGCCACCACATCGGTGCGTGCTTTACTGTTTTTGGCATATTTCTCATCGAAGGTGTAGAAGGTGTTGGTATCACAGATGATTTCACCTGGTACTGTCGCCACCACTTCACCGTTGTACTCGTATACTGCGACTTCTAACTCACGGGCTTTAATGGTTTTTTCAACGATAACATAGGGCGCATAGCCGAAAGCATCTTTAAGCACGCCAGCGACTTTATCGCTGTCATCGACTTTATAACAACCAACAGAGGAACCCTGTGAGGCCGCTTTGACGAAGATGGATCCCCATAGTGCTAATGCGGCTTGGGTTTGCTCTATTGCTGCATCATCGAATTGGTTTAGAAAAATATACGGAGTATTCGGAATACCTAAGGCCGAGAACCACATTTTAGCGGTGATCTTATTAAAGCAGTTACTGCTAGCCTCGGATTCACAGCCAAAATAGGGCAGTTGGATCAGGTTAAAATAGGATTGAATGTCACCTGTTTCGCCGGGATAGCCATGAATGCAGGGAATGACGTAATCGACCGGCCATGGGGCTTTGCTCTCATCGCGGAAGCGAATTTCACGGCTATTGGTCAGTTCACAATCATCACCCGCAGCGGTGCGGTATTGACCAAATTTATCCAGTTCGACTCGCAATACACAAAACTGCTCGGATTTTGCCAGTGAGGTTTCAAAATAATTGGCCGACATGAGTGAAATATCGTGTTCGGCACTTCCGCCGCCGCACAGCAAAAGCAGGTTGATCTTAGACATTGTGAGTGATTCCTCAAAGTGAGCAAAATCGGATGACATCGGCCTGTGGCAATACGAATATCATCCTATAGTACAGCCGCTGTCATCTTAGTTTTCTTGCCCCTATGAGTGCAAGGTTTTGCTGACTGATGGCTATTAAGTGGTGAATTTTAACGCATTACATCGCATTGCAAATATGGGGTTGTGCCTTTGTCGGGTTTATTTTGATTTTTGTGGCGTGAGATGGCAATGTCGTTGGACTATTGCTTCGTTACCGTCATCTAAACTGTGCAACCCAGTACGAGTGACATTGACTTTAGGCAGATTACAGCATGGTATCTCATGGTGAATAAAAACATTCGGTTAGCCCGCTTAAAGGATACAGATAGTGTGCAGGTATTACTTGAGCAACTCGGTTATTCTTTGCCCCATGCCGCTTTAGCCCAGACGTTAAGCCAATATCAGCATGACTCTTTGCGCCGCAGTGATGAATTACTGGTGTATGAGCAACATAATGCGCAGGGTGACCTGCAAGTTGTCGCTGTGATGGCCTTAATGTTCTTTGATTATTTCCCCGCCTTGAGTCGTATCTGTCGTATAACCGCAATTGTGGTGGATGCCGACATGCGGGGTCAGGGCGTTGGCTCTCAGTTGATTGCCTTTGCGAAAGAAAGGGGAATGCAAGAGAATTGCCAGTTACTCGAACTCACTACATCGATGCAGCGCATTGCCACACAGCAATACTATGAAAGTATAGGGTTTACCAAAACATCTTTTCGCTACAGCTTAGTTTTGAGCGAACCAAACGGCTAATTCTTGGCTCGAGCGAGCATAATCAGATCCGTTGTCCTTGTGCCTTCGGGTACCGGAAAAACGTTGCGGGTGACATTGATAATTTCAAATTGGTTTTAGCAACTGATAATGTCTGGCCTATAACCGATATTCAGTCATGCGAATTTGTACATTAATACAAAAGCTCAGAGTAAATAGTTCAGATCAAAACAGATGTTTAGCCCTAAGTTATAGGCATGATTTTTATGTAAATTCACCATTAACTCTACATCCATCAGTTGCGCTAAGGTCACTGGTCTCGCTTCCCCGCGCGGTGCGTGGCCAGCATCATTACAGTGTGCTAGGTATAAACGTCGCGTACTTTGATGTATGCCAAAATACGTCATATTACAACGCTGGCTAATCGTTAAATAGGGCTCAAAGTCGAGTGCATATACCTGCATGTCTTGAAATACTGACCACTGGATATAGCGGGTTTTTTCATAATAACGTTTAGGTAAAGCGGCATCTGGTGCTATGGCGTCAAACAAGGCAATAACGGCTTGTAGATCCTTAAGTGTAATAATGTCCTTTTTAATCAATGTTTAAATCCTTAGTTTCATGGTTAGAGTAAATCTAAAAGCCATATCTTAAAATGTAGTTCCTAAAGTGTTCCCCATTGACCACAAAGCTTCATTGACCCCCAAAGGCGGTCGGCAAGACCCGATGCGCGTTGGGTTGCTTGGCTACTGGCCCGCTCGAATACGTGCTGGGTGCCTAAGCAGGTAAAGTGGACTTTAGCGCGGGTGATGGCGGTGTAGACCAACTCTTTGGTCAGCAGTTGCCACTGGGCTAGGCTGGGGCTCGGCGGCAATACTAAGGCCACACGGCTAAATTCGCTGCCTTGGCTCTTGTGTACTGTCATGGCGTAACAGGTTTCATGGCTGGGCAAACGGGCTGGCAAGACTTTTAACAGGCTGCCATCGGCCTTGATAAAGTGCGCCATTAAACGTTCGGGTTTATCTTCATCCTGCAAAATCAATCCGATATCACCGTTAAACAGGCCTAAGTTATAGTCATTGCTTTGGATGATAATGGGCCGACCCAGATAAAACTCCTGTAGCGGTTTAATCAGCTTGGCATTGGCCAGTGCTTGAGTCACATACTGATTAATGCCTTCAACCCCATAATCGCCCGAGCGCATAGCACATAGAATACGGTACTGGTTAAAGCGTTCAATGATGTCAGCTGTGCTTGGATGCTTGCTTAAATCACTATTACTCGTATCGCTATTCAAGGCGCTGAGATAAGTGCCATATTGCTGGCAGGCTTGCTCCAGTAGTAAATTGAGTCCCATATTATTAGCAGGCTCGCTTACTTTGGCTTGGGTTTGGCTTACGACCATACTGTGTTCTAACCAGCTCAATTCTGCAGGTCCCTGTTGCCATACCTGCAAAATACCTTGAAGATCTGCGCGATTGACGGCACTGGCGAGCAGTCCAATCCCTGCATCGCCTTTAAATCTGTGGCTGTGCATTAGCATACATAAGCTATCGCCAAGCTTAGGGGCGTCGCTGGTATAGGGCGTTAACTCAAAACCTGTTAAAGCACTCAGACGCTCGGCTTGTTCCTTGGAATAGCGCATTTGCCACAGAGCAGGGCTGTTTGACGCTATGTTGTTCTGAGCAAGGTTATTGGGATCTACTGGTATTTTAAGTCCCGCACAAATATCGGCGAGCACAGCGCCAGCCTCAACCGAGGCGAGTTGGTCTTGATCGCCGAGTAAAATCAAACTGGCGTGCTCAGGCAGTGCGCTGAGCAGTTTGTACATCATGGGCAAATCGACCATAGAGGCTTCGTCGACGATTAATAAGTCGAGCCTAAGCGGATTACCTTGATGGTGGCGAAAGTGCGGCGAATTGGGGATCACCCCAAGCAGCCTGTGTAAGGTTGATGCCTCCTCTGGAATACGTCCCAGAGCCGTTAAAAAGTCTTGGCTATTTCTATTGCGAGCTTCATCAATAACATTAGCATGGGCGCTGAGTTCCTTCGCCAGACGCGCTTTTGAGGCTTTGATTGATTCGCTTAAGCGAGCCGCAGCTTTTCCCGTTGGCGCGACTAAACGGATTTCCTGCTGTGATTCCATTTGTAGCAATAACAAAAGTTTAGTTACAGTGGTGGTTTTGCCCGTCCCTGGGCCGCCAGTGATCACCGACAGTTTTTTACCCAGCGCTGTGGCCGTGGCGACCTTTTGCCAATCAATAGGTGCTGTGTATTCACTGTTAGTGAGTGAATGGGGATCGCTCACATTGGCAGGGAACAGTTGATCTAACAGTGACCTCAACTTAGCGATTTGCGGTTGCTTTTGGTGGCTTGCTTCTTCAGATAAGTGCTTAGATACGCTTCCTGATAGGCGGATTAAAGAAGCGGCGACTGAGGTTTCAAATTGATGATAACGTTGTAAATAGAGTCTGCCATTATCAAAAATAAGCGGTTTGTTACTGCCCGCTTGGCCGACGGCATCAAAGGTTTGCAAGGTCTCTGTGAGCGCTTCGAGACTTAAACTGATTTTACAATGGCTATTTTGCTCGGCCATGGGATTAAGCGGCACAATATGAGCTAGCACTAGGCAGCTGTGCTGTGAAGATAATTGCTGGCTTAATAGCGCACACAGCAAAATAAACAAGGGCTGTTGGCTGTCGCTTGGATGCAAGTGACTCATTTCGAGTGCGAAATGCCGATCGAGCGGTGTGAGCAGTCGTTCTTGCTCCCACTGTTTTAACAGCTCTGGCAGCGGCGCTGTAAGCTGAATTGCGCCATGATCTATCCATTTCGCCGCTGTGAGTGAATGTGCATTTAGCCCTTGGGTTGAGCGCATCATGCCGTGACTCCTGTATCTATTGCACCAGCCAATCTGCTGTGAAATAAATTGTCATTAAAAAGTGAATCTAGCGCGAGAATAAGTGCCTTCGGCGGCTTGTCGTAGTAAATACCATAGCCGGGATATTGAGCCGACATTCCCCGTAAGAACAAGTAATAACAACCGCCGATGTGGCTGTCGTAGTCATAACTTGGCAGGCGTAAACTCAAATACCTGTGTAGCGCCAATGAATAGAGAATGTACTGCAAATCGTACCTGTGATCGGTTATTGCGCTTTGCAGCGCGCTCTGATGATAGGCATTGATGTTGTCGCCTAAATGATTCGACTTATAGTCGGCGATATAATATTGACCTTGGTATTCAAAGGTTAAATCGATAAAGCCTTTGAGCATGCCCTTGAGATCATCAAACTTAAGTGTCGACTCATAGCCAAACTGCTGCAGTAGTGTATTGAGCTCAATATCTTTAAGTTCGCTTAAGGGTAAATAAAACTCCATTTCGACTAAGGTATTCTGCGGCGATAACTTGGCTAAGCACAGATCTGGATGTTCAGGTTTGACGGCGCTTACGGCTCTTACATGGCTAGTGACCTGCGACTCTAAGGCGTGCGGCATAGCGCCGAGCGGTGCATGCAGCACATCCAAATACCAAGTATGTAATACTGTTTGCCATTCGGGCGCGATACCGTATTGCAGCATGGCTTTAGGCAATTGCAGCGGTAAGTCGATTTCTGCCTGCGTAAAATCAATCTCTTCTAACACTAAATGCATAAAGCTACCGGCATTGGCGCCGCGCTCAAAGTTAAAGCGATTGAGCATGTCATCCTGCAAATCATGACTTGCCTCATCAGGAATTGAGAGTGTTTGCACAGCCGTATATTCAAGCGTACCTAATATTTCATCGTCGGCACCCGGCGCGGTTTTACCATGGCTGGTATTTTTAACTAGGCCTGAATAACTGCCGACTCGCCACGGCGTGCAGTATTGGCGGGTTAAGGTTTTCGCGCTCAGTATTTGTGCTATGTCTTGGCTTGAGGGCAATGGCCGCTCGTCTATGTCATCGGGCACCTTATCAATACTTATGGCTTCCACATTTTGAGCGAGCTGCTGCGCAGCATTGCAGATACGGGCAAAGTCACATTCTGAGTCGCCTATGCCCAATAGATAGCCGATAGCGGTTTCATGTAGCTGACTTTTAAGACCATTTTTAAGCTGACGACTGTGGTTGGTGATATACAAGTAACACAAATACACAGGGCGAGTGAGCGCCACATATAACAGGCGCAAGTCTTCGGCCAAGGTTTCTTGTTTGGCGCGATCCCAACCCTCATCCGTGCCTTCGATATCCCATACTAGCTCTTGCTCACCTGCATCGTTGGTTCTGTGGTACAGCATAGGCGTCGGGCGGCGGCGATTGTCACGGGCTAGGCTGACAAAGGGCACAAAACACACGGGATACTCAAGGCCCTTACTCTTATGGATAGTCACAATTTGCACCAGATTCTGCTCGCTTTCAAGACGCAGCTGCTGTTCATCTGTGCCTGTGTTATCAATCAGTTGCTGTTCATACCAATTGAGCAGGGCACTCATACCATCAAGTTCGGTGGCTTTTTGTTGTAATAGCTCGGCAAGGTGGCGAAAATCCGTCAGGCGGCGCTCGCCGTTTGTGGCATCTTGCTCTTGAGTATCTACCTCTGCACTGGCGGTGTGCAGTAAACGGTCAATCAGTTTAGTGCTATTGGCAAGGCTGAGTAGCGCAGGCATGATGCCGCGTTTCTGCCACACTTGGTGCAAGTTAAAAAACTGCTCTAATAATAGCTGTCTGTGCTCTTCATCTTGGTTAAAGGCATGGATTTGCTCGGCGTTATAACCTAATAATGCCGTGGCTAGGGCGCTGCGCAGTGCCCGTTCATCTTTAGGGTTCGCTAGAGAGCGCAAAATTAACGCCATTTCCCGCGCTTCAAGGGTATCGAACACACTGTCGCGACTTAAAAACACCGCGCCTATGTGGCGTTTACTTAATGCAGTTTTCATCACGGCCGCTTCGTTGCGATCCCGCACTAGGATAGCGATGTCTTTGGCGATCAAAGGCCCTTTCGGGCTGTGGCACTCACCATTGGCTGCATCTGTCAGTAAACGGGTAATTTGTGCCGCCGCATCTTCGGCGAGCAAGTGTCTTGCCGTGGTTTTGTTGAGGCCGTTTTCTGCGCTTTCACTTAAGAGTCTTAATCTTAAGGCGGCGGGGTTTGCGGTTTTTTCAGTGAGGATTTTCCCTTTAGCACTGCTGGGCGTTTTCACGCTATCAAAGGGGATCGATTGACTGATAAAAGGATCGTGATGCTGGCTAAACAGATGGTTGACCCCAGCGACCATGTTTGCGCTTGAGCGGTAGTTGGTATCCAGATGATAGTGGGCCTGCGTATGATGACGGGCCTCAATATAGGTATGGATATCGGCGCCGCGAAAGGCATAAATGGCTTGCTTAGGATCGCCAATCATCAATAGGCTGAGCTTATTTTCAGTATCGTTTTTGCCTTGCTGCTCAAACGAGTAACGGTCTTGGTAGATACCAGAGAAGATCGCAAATTGCAGCGGATCGGTATCTTGGAATTCATCAATAAGCGCGACGGGAAAACGTGTTGCCACGGCTTTGGGCAAGGTTTCATTATTGGCGTTTAACGCGCTCGCTAATGTCGTGAGTAAGTCATCTGGGGTCAGCACATTTTTTTGTTGTTTTTGCTGGGCAAATCGCTCGCTTATGCCGAGTTTCGCACTATATAAAAATGCTGGTTTAATGGCGGCAATCAATGTGGCGAGTTGCTCCATATGATCCATTAGCGGCGCTTCACTCACACTTGGGATCACGCCGCCCTTGTTGAGTTTTAACTCAGACAACGATAAGGCTTCTAACTCTTTCAGCGGCGGTAACCCATGACCGAAGGCGAGCCAGTTATCCAGCGCATCGAACATGGCGGCGAGCTTGGGGTACTTATCCGTTGCTTTGCCAAAGCGGGTGCCATTCAGCGGCAAACTGTGTAGCAATGCCAATAAGCCATCGCGTCCCCTTGGCCAAGCTAATTTAAAGCGCTCTAAACTTTGGCGTAGTGACAGGGCTAAGGCATCAAACTTAAGCGCGGGTTTCAAAGGCTTTGCTTGGCTGGCGCCAAGGAGCGGTCGCAACTGTTTGACTAACCCATCGGGCTCGCCAAATTCCTTGGCAATGATTTGCGCTAAGTAATCGGGCAGCGGATAACAGGCCTCACGCCAAAAATCCCGCACGGCATGGTGCAAAAATTCGCTGTCGTCCAAGGTAAAGTCCGATTCGAACAGCAAGGAAGACTCAAAGGCGAGATCCGATAAAATTCGCTGACAGAAACCGTGAATGGTAAAAATCGCCGCTTCGTCGAGGGATTTAAGGGCGAGATCGAATCGCCTCAGGGCAATGGCGCGATCACTCTCTGGGGTGTTGTCATACAGCGCCTGCACAAAGGGATCGGCAATCGTTAGCCCTAAGAAGCACTTAAAGGCGACTTGAATACGGCGGCGAATACGATCTCTTAGCTCTTCGGTGGCCGCATTGGTGAAGGTAACCACGAGAATTTGTTCGCAGGTGAGCGGCGCAGGAATGCCATCACCAAGCAATAAGCGTAAATAAAGACCTGAAATCGTGTAGGTTTTACCTGTGCCAGCGCTGGCCTCAATAAGACGACTACCGCCAAAGGGCAGAGTGAGAGGATCAAGCGCTTGTGGTGCTGAATGTAAGGCTTGTGTGTTCAACGGCATCTGTTCACTCATGCTTGCTCTCCCTGTGCGCTATCGCGGTTCAAATGTGGTGCGAGAGCTTGTGTGTCAGTCGCGTGTTCATTAGCAGGGCCTTGGCTCATACCATCGTTGAGCGCAAATTCCTCAAGCTGAGCCAGCGTGTCTTTGAGATATAAACTCACCATAGGGCGATAGATACGCTCGGCTAATGCGCCAAAGCTATCCTCAGAGAACTCCTGCGGGAAACTGAATAATCGCTGGTAATGGGGCTCATTTCCTTCTCCAAAAGCAGCTTCACCCAATTGACTCTGCTCATCTAACCATTCGGGTAACGCTTGCTGCAAACGCTCATCGTGCTCACCCTCGCAGCTGACGTAGGCCAGTGATGTGCGCGGCATAAAACACAGTGGGTGTTGCTGGCCTTGATAAAACAACACTAACAAATCGGCCAGTAACGCATGGGCGCGCTCAGCAGTGATTGGCGCTAAGGCGTGGAAATGCCCCATGTCGAGTAGATAGCTTGCATGTGTGTGGCCCATTGCCATTAAACACAGGTGGCGAAGGTACAACCTCAGCACATCGCGACCGTGTGCGCTACCAGGACGGTAATTCACTAACCCCTTAGGGCTGATGTCATCGATACGACCTTGCAGTAACACTTGTTGGGATTTACCCGCCGTGATGGGCAAGTCAAACAGGAGTTTAATATCGGCGTGACTGCTGGCTTGTTCTCCCTTGAGGAACAAGGTTCTGCCAATCAAAGGTTTAATATCATGCTGATATTGGCGCAGTAGCAAATCATCGAAGGGCTGCATGGGCAAAGTGCCACTGGCTTTGAGGCGTTTAATCAGCTCGATATCAGGCTCAGTTAGGCCTTGGCCTATGGCATCGTCGAGTAACTTGGCCTGTAACATATAGCGCTCTAGGGCATTCAAGCTAAAGGGCTCGTCATTATCATCAGCCTGAATATTAAGGCTGAGATCGACTTTTAACGTACGGTTGAAGAAGTACTGCGCCGGATTTCGAAAGAAACGGATCAGGGCTGACACATCCACTTGCTTACTTTGCTGTTGTTCGTGCTCAGAATCTGGCTCTGGCACTGAGTCTTGTTCATCCGCGTCGAGCATGATGCGAGTTTGTGTGCCGATAAAGCGGCCTGCATGTGTGCCCGCAGTGTCCGTATTGGGCGGACACCATTGCAGGCTGTAACTTTGGCCTATGCCTGGGTTATGTTGGCTTATGTTTGAGCCATCTTTGTCATCATTTTTTACTGTGGCTTGATACAACTTAGGATCGAAGGGTTGCAGCGGCTGGTGGCTGACAATTGCGTTATAGAGGGCTTTTTCGGCATCCTCTGGGTCTATGGGGCTTGAAGCGTTTTGCGATTGAGCCAATAGCGTTTCAGGCAAATAGCACAGCTGACAATATTCAATCAGCTCAGAGACGAGCATAGAGGCGATACGTTCAGAGTTATCCCGTTCGCTGCGGCCAATATAGCTGATATACAGTTGTTCTCGCGCCGACAATAAGGCTTCTAAAAACAAATATCTGTCATCGAGGCGGCGGGAGCGATCGCCTTTACGGGCACCAAAGTGTGCCATTAAATCAAAGCCAACGGGATGTTGAACCCTAGGATAAACCCCATCATTCATACCGAGTAAACATACGACCTTAAAAGGAATCGAGCGCATCGGCATTAAGGTACAAAAGTTCACGCTTCCCGCAAGATAACGCTGGCCGACCCGAGATTCGGTTAAGCGTTGATTAAACCACTGTTGCAGCACTTCAATACTGAGGCTCAGTCCGCTTATACGCTCTTGGGTTAGCGCCTCTAGCGGATTTGTCTCTAACGTTTTTGTATCCAAGGGCCTGCCCGCTGACAGTAACTCTTGCTCTAGGGCGGCAATGGCATCGCGGATTTCCTGTAATTGTTCGCGTTCGTCTTCATCTGTGTCGTAGAAGGCATCTAGTAGCTCAGTTAATTCCGCTAAACGCAGGGCGCCCACTTGCGGCAGGGCGAGTATTTGCGCCGTTTCATCGAGCACTTCAATAAAATTGAGTAGCTTACCTAACGCCTGCGCCGATTGGCCTTCGATGCCAGTGACGACAAGATGGTCTTGGTAGAGCGGCGCATCGTCACTCAAGGCGTAACCTAAAATCAGCCTTTTAATACCAAAGGCCCACGAGTTTTGCTCAAACGCTGGCACACCTTGTTTAAGGCGGCTTTGTTCATTGCGGCCCCAGCGCACGCCTGCTTCATCTAACCAGCGGCGGATCAGTTGCAATTCATCGTCATCGAGCTGGAAACGGCGCAAAATGGCGGGCACTTCGAGTATGCTCAAAATGTCGGTCAGACCAAAACGACTTTGATTAATTCCAAGTAAATTTAAAAAGCTATTGATGAGCGGTGATTCCTGCGCTGCGCCGCGATCGGCAATGGCGTAGGGAATGTAATGCAGGCCTTGCTTCGCCGAGAAGACGGCATCGATATAGGGTGCGTAGGCGGCGACATCGGGCATCATGACCACTATGTCTTTGGGTGTCAGGTCGACATTATTGCTGAGTAACTCAAGCAAGTGATCGTGCAGGGTTTCGACTTCCCGCAGTGGGCTGTGACAACTCTTGACTCGAATAGATTCATCGTCGCGCTTAAGCAGGCGTCTGTTCTCGATATTTTGGTACAGCTCGGCATCTGGCCCTAGCACTCTGTCTAAGGTTTGCATCTCTAAAATATCGTATTGCACGCCGTGGAGCATGCTGGCGTTACTGTGTGGCGAGTTGGGATCGTCACAGGGCTCACAATACACATCATCACCAAAGTCGCAGTGTTCGGCGGGGAGCTCAAGCAGCATATCGAGTAATTCACGGCCCATCTTGCCGTTATTGGCAAGCAGCGGGTTACCCACTTCGAGTTTATCTTCCCACAGTTCGGCTAATTGGCGTTTACCCGCATATTGCACCGCCATGCGGGCCCGATTACGGGGATCAACAATGTCACCCCAATAGTGCTGACAGGGGCTTAAACCCAGTACGATCACATCGATACGGCCTGCTAGATGGTAAAGCACTTCAAGGGTTTGCGGCGCCATCGAGGAAATGCCAAACACAAATAGGCGTTGCGGTAATTTGGCGAGTGACGTGTCGGGATTATTCAGCGCGGCAATTAAGTCACTGTGCAGGTTGGCCCTGTGGTAATGGCTTTGATTAAGCTCATCACGATTAAAGGCAATCAGTGCGCGCCATAAAATGGGTTGCCAGCGTTGGTCTTCATTCAGCGGCTTGGTGAGTGATTCGGGATGCTCGTTTTGCTCCCACGCTAAAATCCAATCGGGGCGATACACTAAGTATTGGTCGAAGATATCGGCAATGCGGCCACAGAGTTGGTACAGCTTAATATCGTCAGCCGTCATATCACGGGTGTTGTGCAGTTCACTCGTGTCGGCGGCATTTGTGCTGGATTGCTGATGACTTAGATAGTGTCTCAATGGCCCAAAGGCGTCATCTTGTAACATGCGCGGTAAGAGTTGCATCAGTTTCCACGTCATCGCTGCCTTAGTGAAGGCGTTATCCTTGGGCACATTGGGCAATAAGTCATGGCACAACTGCCAGGTAAAGCTCGATGGCAACGGGAATTCCAATGCGGCGGCAATTCCATTTTGTTTGGCGATTTCGAGGCGTAGCCAAGTCGACATGCCGGGACTCTGCACCAGAATATGCTCGTTACTCAGTAGACGTGCAAAAGCAAGGGGTTGGGTCAGGTAAGCGGCTAAATGGGCGCAGAGCACTTCCATCTGATTGGACTGGATTAACTTTAGCATGTGCAACTCGGCATGGTGACAGTAAAACAATTCTATGTGTTTGATTTATAAGATTCAACACTATTGCAGCTTCTGTGGAATTAACCCGCAATTTTAGGTGTTTATTGGTGCTTGCTCCGATGATGTATCGTCAGTTAAAGCTCAGTTGACGAATGCTAGGCTAGATTGAACTTATCTTTCACTTTGGCTCTGAGCAATAACCAGTTGAGTTGCTTCGCCGCCGCTTTAAATGCGGTTAAATGCGCTTGATAGTCTTTAGCCGGTAAATCTTGGTACTTCAGCGCCACATAACTTTGTGTCAATGTTTGGAACAGCGTGCAAAGCTTTGGTGCACTGTGTTGGTATTGCTCAATAATCTGCTGCGCAAATTGATTTGGTCCATCACTGTCTTTGCGCTTAATGCCATGGTGTGCGAGACGATTACAGATCTGTTGATAACGAGTACTAATGGGATCGCCTTGAACTCTAAAATGTAATAAGCCCGCACTGTAGGCGATATAGAGCACGATAAGGCTGATACAGAGCCCCATAAAGACCGCGATTTTAGTGTGAGTCACATCGCCTAAAATGCCACTGAGCACTTGATTTTGCTTCTCTTGGTTAAAACCCAGTACCCACACGCTCCAGTAATAATCTACGCTGGCAAAACGTTGTCTTAACTCATTGAGCCAAGGCATGGATTTAAATCGTAAGCTACTAAAAGGGCTTTCCTGCAGGTAACTCTGCTCGGGATCAAACTGGGCGTCGAATCCTTGCTCGATACGATTGGGCGCCACCATAGCGGTGGGGTCGAAACGCACCCAACCTTCATCTTCGAGCCAAACCTCAGCCCATGCGTGGGCCATATATTGATACACACTGTAGTAATCCGCTTGCGGATTATATTCCCCACCCTGATAGCCTGTGACCATACGTGCGGGTAAACCTGTGGCCCGCGCCATAAAAATGAAGGCAGCGGCATAGTGCACACAAAAACCGGCTTTGTTTTCAAATAAGAAATCATCCACTTGCTGTGGCCCAAGGGGAGGCGGCGTGAGAGTGTAGAAGAAAGGCTCACTATTAAAGTGGCCCATCATGGCCCATAGTCGTGGCTTAGGCGCGGGATACTGAGTCTTAAACTGCTCAGCTAACGTTAAAGTGCGTGGATTACTTTGGCTCGGCAGTTCGAGGTTAATCTGTCTTTGCCGCGCCGATAGCCTGAGATCCATCTTAGCCTTAGGCCAAGACTCCACTTGATAACTCATTCGCTGATCGACATTGCGCAGCGCTAACAGTCGATAGTCGGGCATATTGACCACGCTATCATCTTGGCTGTAGGCCACATCGAGACCAAATAACCACGGCTGGTGGCTCGGCTCAACAATCACTTGATAACGAATACTATGCTTATCTTGCGCACCTGATGCCATCTCTTGATCTTCACTGCTTATCGGAGCAGGACTATTACTCATGGGATCAGGATTATTGACCATCAAAGCGGGGCTGGGCCGAGAGGGCGGAAACAGCAGCGCATCTTTTTGCAACTGTTTAATCCCCGCGTCTTGGCGCCAAGTGACACCATCATAGTTCTCCATCACGAGGGCGCGCCAATATAACTCGGCATTAATGGGCTTTGCATTGGTAAAACTCGCCCTAAAGGCAAGTTCAGTCGAACGGGTAAGCTTACCTATATCACCAATCGCCAGACTATCGGACAAGCCCGTTTGGGTTTCTTTCATGTTCGGCACTAACCAGAGCGGTGCAAGACGCGGTAACACTAAAAATAACAGCAGCGCGAGGGGAAGGCTCTGGAGTAAAAATTTGCCACCGATCCAAGCCGTGTGTTTTAAGGATTGCTTATCTTGATACAAAGTCACGAGCACGCAGGTATTGATCAGTGTCACCACGAGCAAGTGCGCGGTATTAAGCAGGGATTGATGGTCGATAAAGGTCAGCGCGATAATAAAATAGCCCGCGAGGACGACAACGCGCACATCCCTTTGATTACGCATTTCAATGTATTTTAAGGCATAACCTAACAGCAGCAGATTCACTAGCGCATTGAGTAAGCCGATTTCCTTTGAGACGAGTGCCAGTGTGGTTGCGGCGCCGATTGCAAGACTGGTGACCAAAAAACGCGGTGGTTTTGCCACTTTGCCGACATAAATCCCCACACGCCACAGCAAACAGATAGCGCAAATGCCCAAAGTCCAAGGCGTGGTTTTATCAAATAGTGGGCTTAATACCGCAATATTGGTGATCAATAACCAAAAAAGTGTCTGGCGGCTAATATTGTCGCCGATTTGAGGTGTCGTGCTATTGGCCGCTGACTTCATACTTGCTCCCTCGATGTAGGGATATGACGTTTCTTGCTGGTGGTTTTCGCCGTTTTATTTGAGTGCTTTGCCGCTGATGACGAATTAACGGCTGACGGCGCTAGCTGTGGATACAAGGCAATGGCTTTTTGACAGGCGATCCTATGGTGATTGCCTATCGCGGGCGCGATCAGCACATCGTCTCCCATTGGGTTTTGCAAATGTAAGCCAAAATACTGCTCAAGTTGCGTGAGTTTATTGACTTGCCAGCTTAACTGACCCAATTGGGTTTCGAGGCGTTTGGCATCGGGTCTGAGCCTTAACCAGACGGGATCACCTTGGGGCTGCTGGAATTCTTTAGTCAGCATGCCGCGACCCTGTGCCCATTGTTTCCATGCCACTTGCTTGAGGGATTCGCCGAGCACATGGGGTTTAAGGCCTTTAAACTCATCAATCCCCGATACATGTTTACCCGCGAGTAACAGGGGATCTTGCTCAGACTGAGTATGATCAGCCTCAAGCTGTAGCGGCGCTTCAATCGGCTGGGCAAAGACTAAGTGACTAATGGCTAAATCCACATGGGACCATGCGCGGCAAAGCCCTAAGGGATAGAAGGATTCAATTTTGAGCCGACCCGGTGACACTTGACCCCGCTGATGATACTCAAAGGGCACGAGCGCTTGTTGTTCATCTGTACCAAGGTTCTGCACCGTATAAGTGCGATTATTCGGATAGTTAACTTGTATGTTATGGCCACTATGGTGAGTGCTGATGAGGACGGGAAAAGTTAAGGTTTCGCCCGCATAGACTTCGGGCGGCGTCGTGGCCCGTAAATGTAAGCCAGCCAGATTTTTGTAACTGTAGAGAATGCAGGTATTAAAAAGGCTTAGGAGTAAGATGCTGAGGCCAATGACTAAGTTATTTTGATAGTTAGTGCCGAATAGATATAAAAGTAAAACCAGACCGAGCCAAACTAACCCAAAACCACTCGGCAGAATAAAAATGCTGCGATGGCTTAAGGTTATTTCGGGACTCGGTGGCAAGCGTCTTGCTAACCAACGTTGCCAAATCGGGACTAACGTCGGAATGAAAGTCGGGAGTATCAGTCGTTTCACTTCTGAGTTATTTCCTTAGTTTAATGGGTTAACTGCATACTTTAGCGATATCTCCTCATTACAGTATCTTGCTACATAATAGGGTTAACGCTGGCGAGAATTCGCTCAGATAGGGCTTCACCCTGTAATTGGCTACTGGTTCTGAGTCTATGCTCCGCTACACAACAAAATACCGCTTGCACATCTTCTGGGACTAAATAATGTCGGCCTTCTAAAAAGGCCCATGCCTTAGCCGCTTGTAATAGCGCTTTGGTGGCACGCGGTGATAACCCCACGCTGTCACTTTGGCTACGGGAAAAACTCACTAAGGCCAGAATATAATTGAGTAAGGCATCGGAAGCGCTGACCTTGTCGCACTGCTCTTGCAGTTGCATTAAGGCCATAGGTGTCAGGCATTGGGGCAATTGATCTAAGGTTAAGTGGTTATGATTGCTCTTAAGCATAGCGAGCTCAGCATCGTGGCTTGGATAACCAATAGACAGACGCATCATAAACCTGTCGAGCTGCGATTCTGGTAGCGAAAATGTACCGGATTGATCGGTGGGATTTTGAGTCGCGATCACAAAGAAAGGATTGGGCAATCTGTGGGTGATGCCATCGACGGAAATTTGTTGTTCGGCCATCGCTTCGAGTAAAGCGCTTTGTGTCTTAGGGCTGGCGCGATTAATTTCATCGGCCAAAATCATCTGCTTAAAAATTGGCCCAGGATGAAAGATAAATTGTGCTTGATGTTTATCAAAAATCGATACGCCGAGAATGTCGGCAGGCAGCATGTCACTGGTGAATTGGATCCGCTGATAGCTCAAACCTAAGCTTTGGGCTATACCATGGGAAATACTGGTTTTACCCATGCCGGGTAAGTCTTCAATCAACAGGTGCCCACGGGCGAGAATACAGGCTAGAGCGAGACGAATTTGCCTAGGCTTGCCCAGCAATACTTGTTCGAGTTGTTGTAGTAATTCGCTGATCCCAGATTGTGCCACGGGCGACTCCTAATACATTTGGAAGTGTGCTTAAGGTGCATTTGCAAGCTGATGTGCGTTATCACTATGGCGGATCATCGCCCGTATATCCAGTGGCATTTCTAGTGCTAAATCAATTACTCGACAGCATTAGGTTTGGTCTTGAGTGGGCTGGTGGCGCGAATGTAAACCGTTTTAGCCTGATCTTACGTAAGGCACAGTGCTTGGCTGCTGGTGGGGCGAATAAACCAGGATTTAAACAAAAAGCCTTGGACAAAGTCGACACCGATATCGCGCGCAAAGGCTAAGTGAGCTTCAGTTTCTATGCCTTCTAAAATGCATTGTTTGTGAGTCTTTTTGGCAAAGTTGACCAATGCAATTAATAATTGGGCTCCCTCTGGGTGTGTTATGTGCGTTAACCAATGACGGTCAAATTTAAGATAATCCACGTTCATCATCAGATCGACACTGAGCATGGAGTGGGGCGCACCAATATCATCCAGCGCCACATGTATCTTAGCTTGTTTAAATTGAGTGAATAATTGACTGGCCAGCTGGGCATCGTTAATGCAGGTGTTTTCGATGATCTCGACCGTGACTCGTTCATAGTGGGACAGTGAACGAATGAGCTTGGCGGTATGTGGTCCATCGACGGCGTGGGGATCAACATTGATAAAAATTCGCTGCTGACTCGGCGCATGGATGAGTTGAAATGCCTTGGCTTGATATTCAACTGCAGCGAGTATTTCTGTGGATTCATGCAATTGCTCGAACACAATATTAGGTGCAACCGCATCACCATTAGGCAAGTAAAAGCGTGCTAAGGCTTCATAGCCGTCGATAGCTAAAGTATGAGGATTGACAAAGGGTTGGTATTCGCAGCTAAGCGTTAACGAACTAAGGTTAATCATGGGTGTAATGGGATTCTTAATGCTTTAATACTAATTATTCGCATTTAACGCCCTTCAGTGCAAACAAGTTTTCGATAAAACGGCGTGATTGCTGAATAATTATTCGCTTTGCTAATTATTTGAATTTAGAGAATATCATTTAGAATTTTTGGTGGTTAAAGCATGAGCGTTACCCTAGGGTATGCTGAAAAGTAGGAACTCGATGCAGCTGAGTATCGAGTTCCTTTTCATGTCACGAGTTAGTAAGCAAACTTAAGCTCAGCTTCACTGAATAATGGCTGTGCTTTTTGCTTTTGCGCCTCATAAATCAATCGATAGCTGAGGACGGCTTGAACATATTCACGGGTTTCAGTAAAGGGAATGGCCTCGATAAAGCCCATGGCATCGAGTTTGCCATCTGAGTTTGATAACCAGCGACGCACGCGAGAGGGACCCGCGTTATAGGCCGCCGTGGCGAGGATGCGGTTTTGGTTAAACTCTTTCAACAGCTGGGCATAGTAAGCGCTACCAAGATTGAGGTTAAGCTCTGCGCTGTAGAGATCCTTTGGATCGCTATATCTGGCCCCGTGTTTTTTGGCGGTAGCTTTGGCCGTGGCAGGCATAATTTGCATTAGGCCACGGGCACCTACGCCCGAGGTCGCATAAAGATAGAATGCACTTTCGCGGCGGCTAATCGCACGGATCTCATCGATGTTAACCCTATGCTTTTTGCTGGCGTGCTCAAAACCGGCTTGGTGTGCCATAGGGAAGCGTAGGGGAATATCATCCCACAACTTACCTTGAATACTGGCTTCAACACCAAAATCGTACCAGCCCTGTTCATGGGCATAGCGTCCATAGCGTGCTCGCATCGTATTGTCACTGCGTTTTAGTAGCGACATCCATTCATAGCGAGCATCAAAATAACGGTCGAGCGCCATTAACTCTTGCACGCGCACAAAACCCAGATCATCGGTTAACTTTTGGCTATTGGCATCAACAACAGGCTCAGGGCTTTGATTGAGTGATACCGGTTTATTTAAGAACTGCGCAGCAGCAAAACCGTAAAAATTACGTTCATTACTGATTGTCGCGAGCGCTTTTATGGCGCTTTCAGGCGCTTCTTTGGCATTGGTGCGATAAAGCCAGTATTGCCAACGTTCCTTTGCTAAGGTTTCTGGTTGGAGTAGGTTCAAGTAACGGGCAATACTGCGCATGTCGTGATCGCGGATAGCCCATCTTAAACGGCGCTCAAATAGGTCGTCATTTTTCAGCTCAGTGAGCACATTGTCGACATAGTTTTTATAGTTATCATCTTGTTCAATTAAAATGCGGCGAACAAGGTATTTATCCAGCTGCTGCGCTTGTTCTGGGGTAAAACGATGGGCCTTTTGATACCGTTCATACAAATTAATGGCTTGGTCGAGATCCTTACGGGCAAGGCGTTTTAATCCTGCGGCAACAATGTCACCGACAATGGGATTTTTATCTTTAAACTTTTCGGTATGGCGCAGGCTATTGGGATCTTTATAGACGGCGACTAAACGCTTAGCTTCGTTACTATGGGTGGTGATTTTTTGGGATAAAAAACTCAGTAAACTCGTTTCGCCAGCCTCGAAACTCAGCATCATTCGCGCCCATACGACATCTTGAGTGCGTTTACCGGCTTTGGTCCATGTGTTGAAAAGAGGATCACATTCCTTTGGGCGCGAACCCCCAAATACCCAAAGTGATTGTGCGGCCGCATAAGCCGTTTTTAGATCACCCTTGGCGAGTTTCGCCTCATAGTAATAACACTGCAGGCGGATGTCGGTAGGCGCTTCTGGGGTGATCGCAAGATAATCATTCCAGCGTTTTTGGCTACCAGCGTTGTTTAAATATTTAGACCGCAACCTATTGTACATGGGTGTGGTTTCATATTTTTCAATCAAGGCTTTAGCTGCATAACCCTGTAAGGCATTAAGAGCACCGATGTCGATATCATGATCTAAATAAATCGCGAGCGGATAATTACCTAGTTTTGCCCGTAGGGGTTTATAGGTTGCATAATCTTGCTTCTTCAGGGCTTTTTCGGCCTCAAGAAAGGTTTTCTGCGTTGACGTTAACGCAAGTGCAGCAGGGGCATTCAATGCGCCTGCGAGCAATATTGCACTGGATATAACCACATTTATAACTGCTTTGCACATGGAGCGTTTGCCTCCGGGCATCAAGGTATCAATCGACATGTCCGTATCGATTTGAGGTAATTAATGGGTGTTCAATTCTTGTTATCTATCATTGCACTCGACAGGCTCGATTTCTGTGTCCTTAGTATCGCGGGTATGCGACAGATTAAGTTCAGCGTCGTCATCCTGAGTGTCGTTATCGTCTTGGGCTTCATTGAGTGCTTTTTCTAGCAGCATTTTATCCAGTTGTTTGCTGGTATCGACCCCGAGCTGCTGCATTAAATGGGCTTGACGCACTAGGTTGCCTTTGCCCGATGACAGCTTGTTCATTGCGCTGTGATAGGTTTTTTCTGCATTATCTAAGGCGCGGCCGAGTTTTTCCATGTCTTCAATATAACCACATAACTTGTCGTAAATTCGACCAGCTTGTTTTGCAATGGTTTGTGCGTGTTGATTTTGATATTCGTAGCGCCAAATATTGTTAATTGTGCGCAGGGCCACCAACAAATTCGTTGGACTAACGAGCATGATATTCTGCTCAAGGGCAAAATTGACTAGGCTAGGATCATGCTCTAACGCCAGTAAAAATGCCGGTTCTATAGGAATAAACATCAATACATAATCGAGACTCTTAAGCCCGTGCAGATGTTGATAATCCTTTTGACTTAAACCTTTAATGTGACTGCGAATTGAAATGACATGCTCGTTAATCGCCTGTTGGCGCAGTGCCGGATCTTCACTGTTGAAGTAGCGCTCATAACTGACCAATGACATCTTAGCATCGATGACTACATCTTTATTTTCTGGCAGATGCACAATCACATCCGGCTTAAAGCGCTTACCGCTATCATCCTTGAGATCTTGCTGAGTATGGTACTCATGGCCTTCACGTAGGCCGCTTTCCTGCAGTACGCGATCGAGGATCACTTCACCCCAGTTACCTTGCTGCTTGTTATCACCCTTGAGCGCTTTGGTCAGGTTGATGGCATCTTGGCTCATCTTCAGATTGAGCTCCCTTAAGTGCTCAAGCTGATGTTTGAGGGCGCTGCGCTCGGATTGTTCGTGGGTGTAGGATTCACGAATTTGCTGTCTGAATCCTTCAAGCTGTTGTTTTAATGGCCCAAGTACGCCTTCGAGTTGGCTGGCATTTTGGTGCTTAAAGTTTTCGCTACGTTCTTCAAAAATACGGTTTGCGAGGTTTTCAAATTGGGTTTGTAAACGCACTTCGGCCGATTCTAAGCTGGCAATTTTATCCTGCAGCGATTCTTGCTGGGCATCGGCCTTGGCTTGAATGGTTTGCTGCATGGCATTGGATTTCGACAGGGCTAATTGGATCTCTAACTGACGGCGCTGGCTATCATTTAATTGCTGCTCTAAGGTGGGCACGCGTTCGGCTAAGGCCTCGGCTTTGCCCAGTTGTTCAATTTTGAGCTCAAGGCGTTGTTGGTATTGACGTAATTGCGCTTCTTTGTCATCAACCAAAATTTGCTGTTGTGCTAAGGATAATTCTGCATCTTCATTTACTTGACGCATTTCTTGCTCAAGTTGGTCTTTGTGTAGTTGCCAGCGTTGGCGGGTGAGTCTTTGATTGAGCAGAGCACCGATCAACAGGCCTAAGAAGGCAATGGCGAGAAGGCCGATGATTTCGGCGACAGAAAAAGATTGAGAAAATGGCATGATCAATAGCACTCCTTTAGCTTTGGCGCTTAGGTTCGCATGCCCCCCAACAGGCTTCAAGCCCTTTAATCAACTATATCTGCGCTTAATGCTTGAATGAGCAAGTCTTATACGTTTAAGGTGAATTTATTCACGGGTGGAAAGTTTTTCTGGCTTTTACCTGTCTATATAAGAGTAAGCGATACAGACGAGCGCCAGAGAAGGTTTTTATCGCAACTCGGTGACTTTAATCATTGGATGGTAGAGGTGTCAATTGGCTAAACATTCCCGTTTTACCCCAGGTATTCTTAAAAAAGCGCAGTGGCACATGCAAGACAACCAAGTGACGCCCGAAGCGGTATTTCGCTCGCGTCGGCAAATTGTAAAAGCCATGGGACTCGGTGCTATCGGTGCCAGTGTGCCCGGTTATGTGCAGGCTGGATTATTCGATCTATTTGGCGATCAACCTAAGTCCTCATTTATCACTACGCCACTGACGTTTCAATCCAATAAGCAGTACGGTGACGCCGATGTGTTAACCCCGTTTGATAAAGTGACGCAGCATAATAATTTCTACGAATTTGGTACGGACAAGCAAGATCCCTTCAATAATGCCCAAGGCTTTAAAGTCGACCCTTGGCAACTGCGTATCGAAGGTGAAGTTGAACGGCCCATGACCTTAGATTTTAATGATCTGACTAAAATGTTCCCGCTTGAGGAGCGTAACTATCGCCTGCGCTGCGTTGAAGCTTGGTCTATGGTGATCCCTTGGGTGGGGTTCCCGCTGGCGGCATTATTGAAAAAAGTTGGCGTCACCAGTAAGGGCAAGTATGTCGCCTTTGAAACCGCCTTCGATCCCGAACAAATGCCGGGGCAGAAGAGCCGATTAATGGGGGGAGGTATTCATTATCCCTATGTTGAAGGCCTCACGATAGCCGAAGCTATGAACGATTTAACCTTAATGTCGGTCGGTTTGTACGGCAAAACCCTGCCACCGCAGAACGGCGCGCCCATTCGCTTAGTGGTGCCGTGGAAATATGGCTTTAAGAGCATTAAATCAATCGTGCGAATTCGCGTCATGGATAAACAACCGCCGACCAGCTGGAATCAGCTTGCCTCACACGAGTATGGATTTTATGCCAACGTTAATCCGGCGGTGGATCATCCGCGCTGGTCGCAGGCCACAGAGCGTCGTATCGGCGAGGGGGGATTGTTTTCAGCAACCCGCATCGATACCCAGCCGTTCAACGGTTACGGCGAGTTTGTGGCTTCACTGTATGACGGCATGGATCTGAGGAAATACTATTGATGATTGGTTTGTTGTTTGGGGATTCGCTATTAAGCGGGGACAAACTATGTTGAGATTAACCGCTAAGCACTTGTTTTGGCTAAAGGCGTTATTTCATTTGTTGGGTTTAGTGCCCATCGTCTACCTTGTGCTCACAGTGGTGCTTGGCCGTGCGGGTGGCGATCCCGTGCAGCACATTATTCACTACACAGGCATAGGCGCATTAAATGCGCTAGCGGCGACCTTACTGATCTCACCGATTGCCAAGTTGACCAAGCAAGGGCTGTTGATGCAGACCCGCCGTTTAGTGGGGTTATATGTGTTTGCCTATGCCACTTTACATATTTTGGCCTTTTTTAGTTTAGATCTGTTGTTTGCTTGGGAATTACTGTTTAGTGAAGTGGTAAAACGGCCGTATATTTTAGTCGGCGCTGTGGCTTATCTTATCGTTTCCGCTTTGGCGATAACTTCGTTTAAAGCCTTGATGCGTAAGATGGGACGTCGTTGGCAAACCTTGCACTATGGGGTGTATTTAGTCGCGATATTGGCGCCAATCCATTTTTACTGGTCGGTAAAATCGGAAATCATCGAGCCGAGTCTGTATATCGTAGGTTTTAGTGTGTTGCTGCTGTGGCGCACGCCTTGGTTTAAACGTCATTTCAGCCGTAAAGTGGCGAACAAAACCGAGCGAAAGCTGACACAAGATAAAGCTTCGATAAAGTCGGTTTAGACGTATGGCGCGAGCAGTAAATCACTGGCTTGATTTATGTTTCTTTGTGCCTAACGTGAGATCTAAAGTATAAAAACAAAAATGCCGAATGAAGATCCGGCATTTTTCGCTGAATAAATAGTCTTGCTCAGCTATTTTTCGGGTTCAGTTGACAGGACTTAACCTAAACCTTGAGTCGCTGATTTCATTTGAATAAACTCAATTTTATAACCGTCTGGATCTTCAACAAATGCAATCTCAGTGGTACCACCAGCGACAGGACCTGGGGCGCGAGTCACTTTGCCACCGGCTGCGGCAATAGCAGCGCAACGGGCGTAGATATCTTCATCACCAATTGCTAAGTGGCCAAAGCCTGTGCCTAAATCGTATTTGTCAGTGCCCCAGTTATAGGTCAGTTCAACCACGGCTTGGCCTGTGGATTCTTCACCATAACCCACGAAAGCTAAAGAATATTTGTACTCTGGATTTTCAGAGGTGCGAAGTAGTTTCATGCCGAGCACTTCAGTATAAAAAGCAATACTGCGTTCTAAGTTACCGACGCGGATCATAGTATGTAATAGTTGCGACATAGGTCCTCTCTCTAAATAGATTACGGGGTGGAGTATACCAAAAATCCGTAGATGGACCTCGATAAATGTCAGCCATTGTTTTTACAGCGCTTGACCCAGATTAACGCTTAGGATAGGGAAATGATTGTCTGTAAGAGGAATTTTCAGGATTTAGAAGAGAAAATTGCCGATAAATTGGCTATCGCTCACAAAACACAGATACAAACATGGGTTTTTATCACTGGGTTGATAATAATGTAGCTATACCAACTAGGAGAGTGAATGATGAACACCGAACTTAAAATGGCTTTAGGCACCACAGTTGTTATTGCTTTATTTTTCAGTGCGTTCTTTGTTTCAATGTTTTAACGACTAATACAAGTTTGAGTTAACCCAGTTCCAAGTTAAGCAAAAAGCCGCTATTGCGGCTTTTTGTTTGTTTGAAATTCAGTCTAATCAATGTGAAAACAACACTGAAACGTCAATTTGCTCCACTCAGTTGATTCGAAGCTTATTCTTCAGGGTATATTTTTTCTTTAAAATCACACAAGTCTTCAATGATACAGCTGCCACAGCGGGGTTTGCGCGCAAGGCAAGTGTAGCGTCCGTGCAGGATAAACCAGTGGTGTACATCGACTTTAAACTCCGCCGGCACGACTTTTAGCATTTTCTCTTCCACTTCGACTACGTTCTTGCCGGGCGCGAATTTAGTGCGATTGGCGAGGCGGAAAATATGGGTGTCGACGGCGATGGTTGGCCAACCAAACGCAGTGTTTAGTACCACGTTAGCCGTCTTGCGGCCAACGCCGGGCAGAGATTCTAGGGCTTCGCGGTTTTCTGGTACTTCGCCATTGTACTTTTCAATCAAGATCTCACAGGCTTTGATCACATTGATGGCTTTGTTGTTGTATAAGCCTATGGTTTTTATGTATTGCTTTAAACCCTCTACGCCAAGGGCATAAATGCTGTGGGCTGTGTTTGCCACAGGAAAGAGCTTGTCTGTTGCCTTGTTGACACTCACATCTGTTGCTTGGGCCGATAACGTCACTGCCACTAGCAGTTCGAAGGGACTTGAAAAATTGAGTTCGGTTTCAGGTTTGGGATTGTTATCGCGAAGACGAGTGAGGATCTGGATACGTTTTTCTTGATTCATGTACGATTCCTGCGCTGTGGTGGGTTTCAACTCTCAACCGTTCATTATCACTATCTTATTAATGATGATTGATGAGTTTACAACCCACGTTCGCTGATTTTCTTATGCTTTGAGTTTTGCCGCTAATCATGTGCTAGGCACACATTAAACGCGTTAACACGAGCGCCATAATGCCTGTCGTTACTTGAAAGCCTAACCTACCTTAGTGATCCGTGCGCGGGTAACACTCGGCTCTGCGGCGACTTGAGGTTGGCGTTCTTTGACTTTTTTATCAATCACATTTTTCAATGCAATCAATAATCCCATCACGATAAATGCGCCGGGTGGCAGCATAGCAAGGAGAAATGGGGTATCGACTTGCCATAGATGCATGGTTAACGATTTAGCCCATGGGCCGAGCAGTTGATCCGCACCATCAAACAGTGTGCCTTGACCTAAGATTTCCCGCGTTGCGCCCAGCACTGTAAGCACTAAAGTAAAACCAAGGCCCATCATTAGACCATCGAAGGCGGCACTAAACGCATTATTACGCGAGGCAAAGGCTTCGGCGCGGCCGATGATGATGCAGTTCGTCACAATTAATGGCAGGAAGATCCCAAGGGATAAATACAGGCCGTAGGCATAGGCATTAATGAGCAGTTGCACTGTGGTGACTAGCGCGGCGATGATCATCACAAACACAGGAATACGAATTTCTTTGGGCACATAGTCGCGCACCAGTGACACCAAAATGTTAGAGCCAATCAGCACCAGCATAGTGGCTAGACCAAGGCCAAGGGCGTTAGTGATCGTTGCAGTAACCGCGAGTAGCGGACATAAACCTAACAGTTGCACTAGGCCTGGGTTGTTTTTCCACAGTCCTTGCCACGCAATTTCGCGATAATTAGTCATGGTTGGCCTCACAATTTAGCGGCTGGCTGAAAATTTGTGCTTGGTTAGTGCTGAAATACCATACCGCGTTTTTGACTGCTTTAACATAAGCGCGCGGGGTAATGGTTGCACCGGTAAATTGGTCAAAATCGCCGCCATCTTTTTTAACTAACCATTGCTTATCATCTGCAGAGCCCAACACTTTACCAACAAACTGAGTGACCCAATTCGATTTACGTAGTTCAATTTTGTCACCCAGCCCAGGGGTTTCTTGATGGGACAAGGTACGTACGCCTAAGACTTCACCTTGGATATTAATCCCAACAATTAATTTGATATTACCGCTATAGCCATCGGGTGCTATGGCTTCCATGGCGATAGCGACAGGCTTGCCTGCATGGGTAGCAATATAGGCCGGCATTGGACTATCCGTGCCTAATGCTTCTTTGTTTAATAGCAAGGTACACTGAGCGGTAAGCTCGTTATCATGTATTTCATCAGGGATTAATTGTTGCAATACTCGCATCAATTCCTGTTGTTCTTGCTGCTTAATCTTGTCAAAGGTTTGTTGATTGACCGCGGCGACGAGACCCGTGCAAATCAAGGCAAACAGTGCCAATAAAAAACCATTTTTAATCATCGGATTTTTCAACTCTTTTTCCTTAAGCTCTCGTTGCCAGCAGAATGACATTATCTTGTAGCATGACTAGTCCGCCCAATGGCCTTAGCTAGCTGAATGACCATAGGTGCGTGGACGCACATAGTAGTCAATAAAAGGGGCGCAGAGGTTAGCCAATAACACGGCAAAGGCAAAGGCGTCAGGGTAACCGCCTTTAATGCGGATGATATACACCAACACACCAATTAACGCGCCGAAGATAATGCGACCTCGGGGGCTGGTTGCAGCTGTGACGGGATCGGTTGCGATAAAAAATGCCGCTAACATGGTCGCGCCAGAAAACAAATGTAATAGGGGACTGCCTTGGGTATCGGGCGACAGTAAGAAACCGATACTTGATGCAACAAAGAGCCCCAATAACACGCCAGTACTGATGTGCCAACGAATGGCTTTCAGTTTAAGTAACACTAAACCGCCAGCCAGATAAGCTAAATTCACCCAGAACCAACCTACGCCTGTGCTGCCATCAAAAATGGCTTTAGTCAGGCTTTCTGTGGTGGTTAATCCTAGGGATAAATCGGTTTTAAGGGTATCGAGTGGCGTCGCCATTGCGATGCCATCTATCCCTAAACGAAACTGTTCCAAGTTAACGTGGGCGCCAATGTTGAAGATAAGTTGCAAGCTCTCAGCTAGGCTAGGTGAATGCAGCGCAACGGTACTCGGTGCTATCCAAGTGGTCATTTGCACTGGGAATGAGATTAGCAGCAATACATACGCCGCCATTGCAGGGTTAAACAGGTTATGGCCTAAACCGCCGTAAAGGTGCTTAACGATAACGATCGCAAAGGCGGTGCCCATCACTATCATCCACCAAGGTGCTAGGGGAGGAATGGCGACACCAATCAAGATTGCGGTCAGCATGGCGCTGTTATCGCTAAGGCTGGCTTTGATATTACGATTGCGAAGTTTCATCACCGCGGCCTCACAACTTAAGGCTACGAGGATCGCCAGCAGGACTTGCACGAGTGTGCCCCAGCCAAAAAAGGCGCATTGCACCACAAGGCCCGGCAGTAAACATAAAATCACCCTTTGCATCACAGTTGAGGTTTGCAAATTACGTGTGACATGGGGTGATGAGGCTATTTTAAACGCCATTGTGTTCCCTTTTTATCATTCTGTTCTTAATCATTAGCAACATTTGAATCGCTCGAAACTTCGGTTTGTTGAGCGAGTGCCGCTTTTTTGGCTTTTGCCTTGGCTATGGTGGCAGCAATCCGCGCTTTTTTAAGCTCATCGCCTGATAAGGCTGCCGTTTCAATGGGTTCTGCAATTTGTTCTGCGGATGGTAAAACGGCTTCGGGTTTAGCTGCGACGGCGTCAAGTGCTGCTATCGACGGCGATGCCACGTTCGTTTTAGTTTGAATGTCGTCAACTGACGTGGACTCTGCCTCTAAATCAGACTTAGGCTCAACAATTGACGCCGCTGCTTTTTTCGCTTTGGCACGAGCAACTGCGGCAGCCACTTTCGCCTTTTTAATCGCTTCAGCGTCGTTAACGTCAGTAGCGGCAGCTTCTTTATCATCATTCACATCTGCTTGAACGCTAGTTGCGGAATCAACTGCCGGAGTCGCGGTCTGAGTTAAATCATTGTCAGCATTTGTCTCAACTTGCTTCGCGGCTTTTTTCGCTTTAGCACGGGCAACCGCGGCGGCTACTTTGGCTTTCTTAATCGCTTCTGAATCATTAACGTCACTAACGATAATTTCAGTATTGCTAACTTCAATATCACTAGCGGCGGTTTCTGCTTGCTGCGCCGCTTTCTTGGCTTTTGCCCGCGCGACTGCGGCAGCTACTTTGGCCTTTTTATCATCGGCAGCGCTGGCTTCTGGTGTACTGTCAGCCGTTTCAAGCGGCGCGGTATCGGCTTGCTGAGCCGCCTTTTTAGCTTTGGCGCGAGCAATGGCCGCGGCGACTTTGTCTTTCTGAGATAACGGTGCTTCTTGCGCGATTGCATCTGTTGCTAAGAAGGATTCATCACTGGCATCAACATTCACCACATTGTTTGTATCTGCACCATTTGTATCAGCACCATTGGCATTCACTTGGGCGGCTTTCTTCGCCTTAGCGCGGGCTATGGCTGCGGCAACGGCAGCTTTACCCTTGGGCGCGTCTGTCGTATCAGTGCTTATTACGTTTGATTGATGATTCAATGATTCTTCAGTCGACAACTCTTCAGTTGCTGATTGTGCCGCTGCGGCTTTTTTCGCGGCGATCCGTGCCATGGCTTCGGCGACGGCATTTTTATCCGTGCCAGTCATAGTCGCTTGTCGGCGCTCTGCGGCTTCTTTGGCCTTAGCTTCACGGGCAAGCTTTTCTTCTTCAAGACGCGCTAAACGGGCATCGAAACGCTGTTTAGCGCGCTCCGCTTGTTGCTTTTCATCGGCGGCTTGTTTAAGTGCAGACTTGGCAATACGGTAATACTCGACTAAGGGAATATCACTCGGGCAGACGTAACTACAACAACCGCATTCAATACAATCCTTTAGATTGTAGCTGGCAGCTTTGTCATATTCTTCGGCCTTGGCGTGCCAAAAGAGTTGCTGTGGCAATAAGAGTGCAGGGCAGGCATTGGCGCATTCGCCGCAGCGGATACAGGCTTTTTCTTCTGGCGTAGTTCCTATTTCTTGGCTGCTTGGCACCAGAATACAGTTAGTACCTTTTAAAATAGGCACTTGGATATTCGCCAACGCATGGCCCATCATAGGCCCGCCAATAATCACCTTTTGTTCCGGCTCTGGCGTGAACTCAGTCGCAGCTAGCACATGCTCAACAGGTGTGCCTATCGGTAACCAGTAGTTCCCCGGTTTACCTACATTTTTGCCCGTCACAGTCACAACGCGCTCAATCAGCGGTTTACCTTGAGTAACTGCTTGATGAATCGCAAAGGCAGTGCCGACGTTATGCACGACGATACCGAGTTTGGCGGGAATCGCGCCCGAGGGCACTTCGCGGCCAGTAATTATTTGAATTAACTGCTTTTCACCACCAGAAGGATATTTTGTCGGAATGACCGTTACCCGAATGCTGTCCGCTGGGAGCCCACATTGGACGACTGCAGCTTGCATGGCTTTGGCCGCTTCTGGCTTATTATCTTCAATGGCGATAACAATGCGTTTTGGCGTTAATAACCGATGAATAATGCCAATACCGGCGAGGATATCTTGGCTGTATTCGCGCATTAATCTGTCATCGGCGCTGATATAAGGTTCGCACTCGACGCCGTTGATGATGACTAAATCAATTTCACTGACCGGATTAAGCTTAATATGAGTTGGAAACGCCGCGCCGCCCATGCCTGCAATGCCAGCAGCACGGATCTTATCGATCATCTGTTGATGGGTTAAATCATCAAGCTCATTTTGCACCAGCTCACACCAAGTGTCTTTGCCATCGGCTTGGATAACGCAAGTGTTAACTGGCAATGCTGAGGCGTGGTTACTTGCCCTTGGCTCAATGGCAACGATAGTGCCCGATGTCGGCGCATGCACAGGTAAATGCCAAATGGAGGTACCTTGAGTTAACGGTGTGCCTTTTAATACGCTATCGCCGATGTTTACCGCAAGTGTGCAATTTTCACCGACTTGAGGGATGGGCACTAAGTACGTATTGGCTAAGGGCAGTTGGCTAATCGGCGTCGCGTTCGAGAGGAATTTGACTTCGGGTGGATGTATACCACCGGGTGAGCGCCAAAGGGTTCCTTTATCTAATTGATCTAATAAAGTTAACACCGCTTTTCCTCTTCTGACTGTGGGTCTTGGATCTGAATCTCTTGAATGAGAGTCACTGGGATGGCATTTAAGCGCCAGTTCCAATTTTTAAGATTCTGGGTGACTGGGATCATATCAATACAATCGACGGGACAAGGCTCAACACAGAGATCGCAACCCGTGCAATCGGTTGTCAGCACAGTATGCATAAGCTTACCTGCACCGATAATCGCATCCACGGGGCAGGCTTGAATACACTTAGTGCAGCCAATACATTCGTCTTCACGTATGTAGGCGACCTTTTTCACTTGAGATTGTGCTTCGGCATTCAGTGGCTCTGGCTCGACGCCCATCAGGGTCGCCAGTTTTTCCATGGTGGCTGTGCCGCCGGGAGGGCATTTGTTGACTTTATCACCGTTGGCAATCGCTTCAGCGTAAGGGCGACAGCCAGGGTAACCACATTGACCACATTGGGTTTGTGGCAGAATCGCTTCGAGTTCATCAACAATCGGATTGCCTTCAACCTTAAATTTAACGGCGGCAAAACCGAGTAATAGTCCAAAGACTAATGCCAATAGGGTCAACAATATGACTGCAATTAAAATTCCGGACATCTTACTTAACCAATCCTGTGAATCCCATAAAGGCGAGGGACATAAGACCTGCGGTGATCATCGCTATGGCGCCGCCTTTGAAAGGTAAGGGGACATCTGCGGCTGCTAAACGTTCGCGCATCGCCGAGAAGAGAATTAACACTAATGAGAAGCCTAACGCAGCACCAAAGCCATAGATAGCCGATTGGATAAAATCGTGCTTCTCGTTAACGTTCAATAGGGCAACACCCAACACAGCACAGTTAGTTGTGATCAGCGGCAGGTAAATCCCTAAAGCGCGATGCAGTGCAGCACTGGTTTTTTGCACCACCATTTCAGTAAATTGCACCACAACCGCAATCACTAAAATGAAGCTCATGGTTCGCAGGTAGCTCAGATCAAAGGGCAATAGTAGATACTGGTTGACGAGGTAACTGAGAATTGAGGCTAACGTCAGCACAAAAGTGGTCGCCATAGACATGCCAATAGCGGACTCCAGTTTACTGGAGACCCCCATAAAAGGACACAAGCCTAAGAATTTCACTAAAACGAAATTGTTGACCAGTACTGTACTGATCAACAAGAGGAGATATTCAGTCATCTCAATACTTTTCTAAACGGATCTTGGCCGTATTATCGACTTTTCCGTTTGCATAAACAACATATAGAATGCAGGGTTAACCATCTTTACTGTAAATTTTGGCGACGAATTAACCCGTTAAAGTATTAAATTTGATCTGTAATCGCCATGGCTTGGGGCTGTGCTATGTAATAGCCTTGCAATCCATCAACTAAGAGTTTTTCGAGGGTGAGTTTTTCTTCTTGGCGTTCGACGCTGGTCGCAATAACCCGAATGCCTATCCGTCTTGCAACATCCACCATCATACGGACGAAGAACTTATTATTGCTGTCTTCATCAATGTTCGATGTGTAGCTGCCATCAAGCTTTATGTAGTCTGGGCGCACTTCACTGAAGAATTTGAAGGACGTAAAGCTCATGCCAAAACGCTCTATCGACACCCGTGATCCAACGCTATGTATTTCGCGAACGAACTTATAGCTTGCCCCTAAGTTAGACTGCATACCGGACTCATTGATCTCAAATACTAAGCGTGAGGCGATGTATTTTTGCTTGCCTAAAATGTCCTTTAGCCAAGCGAGAAACATATCTTGATGCGCAGAAAATGCGCTGATATTGATGCCAAAGTTACCCGAAATGGTCGGGTTTTCCTTAAGCATTCTTAATGCACTGATCACCACCAGTTTATCTAATTCAGAACTCATACCGTGACGTTCGGCCATAGCGATCACTGTGGTGGTCGGTAAAAACTTACCTTCGCTATTGTAAAAGCGCGCCAACAACTCACGGTAAACCTCTACATCAGTTCGGCAGGGCTGAATTGGCTGTTGGTAGAATTTTAATGCTTGGCGAGTGACTAAATCATTGATCGCCATTTTCCAGCGATCATCACCAAACTGCTCGTCACCATTGAGTTTTTCTTGGATATGATAGCTATTAGGCCCAAGGGTCTGCGCTATGCTGACTGCGGTATCCGCAATCGTCAGTAAATTAACCGCATCGGTACCTTGATGATAGGGCACTAAACCGATATGGGCGACAGATTCCGCTTTTGTCATCTGCAAATATTCATCGAGATAAATTTTTAATTGATCTAAAAATTTTGGCGCATCCTTCAGCATGACATCAGGAATAAAGATGGCAAAATCAGCGCTCGATACCCTGAAACATTCTGCATCTGAATACTTACTACAGGCTTTGCGGATACAATTTGCCACCCTTGAAAGATAATCATCCCCCGCAGTTCGCCCTTGTTTTTGATTGATTTGCGCAAGCTCCGTGGCCTTAACCATTGTCATCAGCCCCAATTGAGGAATATCGGGATTACTTATGGTTTCTAATTTTTGGGTAAAGCGCTGGCGACTACCAAAACCTGTCACTGTGTCTTGATAGGCCGCTTTATGCAGCTTTTCATTCTCTTGATTGAGTTTATCGATTTGGGCTTTAAGTTGAAGACGACACTCTTCAAGGGATATTCCAATGGGGTTGAGCTCACCTGTGAGTTTTGATGATGCGACAGCAGAAAAACCTAACTCAGGTATTTTTGAAATATAATCAGCAGCATAACGTATCGCCGCCCTATGTTTTGACATTAACAGAATAAACACTAACAGCAAGATAAGGTAAGCCACCAGTAACATGACACCGAGCTTTTGAGTATGACTAATCGAAGTTTCAATCGCTTGGTTTGCACTGAGTTTGACTTGTAAACGACCGGTTGCCAATTTTTGTGTATGACTGAGCTCGATAGAAAATAAACGGGCTAAAGGATGAGGATGTTGGCTGTCTAAACGACCTTCGGTATAACTCAGTTGGCCATCGGTATCATCAATATATTGGAAAAATTGGAATGGGTAATTTTCAGAAAGCTTTTTGAAGAGTTCGGCGCCATCACCTTGCCATTGTTGGTAGCGGGTTAAACTGGTTTTAAAGCTATCCAGTTCTTGCTGTTGTTGGATTTGTAATTGGCTATTTTCGCTTTGATAAACCCAAGCAAAAAGACCTAAGAAAATAAGCAGTAAAAAAATTGGATATGATTTTGACATGGCCATAAAAATCCGCTCTATTTTTTTGGGTGAGCTCAAACAGGATAAGTTTAAGTCAAGAATACTTAACTGCAGCTATCTGTGTGATGACACTCATAAATTTTTATTAATAAGCTGATAACAGTGTAACTGCATTTGCTTAAAAACAAAACGGAAAAGAATAGGGTAACTAGAAGTCAGAAGAGGCAAAGACATGGGAACAAAACGAAGAATAAATTGGCTCCCCTGACTGGACTTGAACCAGTGACATACGGATTAACAGTCCGCCGTTCTACCGACTGAACTACAGGGGAGTAGAGGGTGCGATATTGCTATCGACTTAACAGAAATAACACTTTTTAAATGGCTCCCCTGACTGGACTTGAACCAGTGACATACGGATTAACAGTCCGCCGTTCTACCGACTGAACTACAGGGGAATCGAGGTGCGATATTACTATCGACTTTTTAGCTTGCTTAAATTGGCTCCCCTGACTGGACTTGAACCAGTGACATACGGATTAACAGTCCGCCGTTCTACCGACTGAACTACAGGGGAATCATTTTAATACTTCAGCTTGATAATGTAATTGGCTCCCCTGACTGGACTTGAACCAGTGACATACGGATTAACAGTCCGCCGTTCTACCGACTGAACTACAGGGGAATTGTTTACAACTTATCTTACTGCTTGTTCTAACTCATTTTTATCATGTGCTTAAAGTGGCTCCCCTGACTGGACTTGAACCAGTGACATACGGATTAACAGTCCGCCGTTCTACCGACTGAACTACAGGGGAATCGTTTCACACAATCGTAGCGACTCGTTGAGAACGGAGCGCATAGTAAAACGCTCTGTTGGATGAGTCAACTCGAGTTACTAAAAAAAGTGTAATTATGCTGTTAAGTGCTCATCTAATGTGCATCGTGGTGCAGAATTCGACATTTTTCGTGAAAAACCACTTAACAATTCGCAATATAGCCATAATTGAGTCCATCGTTTTTAAGCGGTGATTCTATGAAATTGAAATCATTCGCTAAATAATCGACACCGTTTTCGGTACTTGGTCGAGTACTTAAGACTCAAACCGCTCAAAAAAGGATCTCAGGTGGGGTAATGTGAATTTACTCAGTTCTTTATACCGATAGAAAACGTGGGTTATCTTTTTGCCGTTAAAGCCCGTTTTTCTGTTTTAACAAGTTTGCTGTTGTTGATGGAGGTGTTAATTGAGGCTTTATCGAATTAGCGTGAGCTGTTTTTCAAATTAAGTGATGCGCTTCACTGTAAGTTGTGGCACCAGATGCGCGACTACAGCTCGCGTTAATTACAGTTAGTGAAATTGATACAAGTAGCAACATTTATCAAATGTAATTAAATTACTAAATGCCGAGAGACGGTTGTTAAGACACATGACAGCCTCCAATCCCGCGTGGTTTCTAGGTTATTTCGACTTATCAACAAAATCTGTGGATAACCCTGTGAGTTGTCCTGAAAAATGGCCGCCAAAGCCTTGGGGTATGGGCGGCGGACTTAAAATGCACTATTTTGGGGTTCAAAAATAAATTTAAGCATTATCAAATGCATACTAAAAGCAAGTGGTTTTTGTTGAGGGTGAAAACAAGGTTGCAATTTTGTAATCGAACGAAATTGATTTCTTGTGTATTAAATTGGCATTTTTGCTTAGTTTGCGGGTGTTTTGTGAGCAAAAAACGCTGAAAACGCCTTAGTTTAAAAGTTTCATGTTTCTTCCTTTAAATTGTCATCTTGCGGTTTTAGATCGTATTGATATGACGACAGGAAGGATAACTGTGGAGCTTAGTCGGTGACTTGATTAGAATGGGGCGACTCACTAAAAGGATATGTGCGCGTGTCAGAATCTGTTTTTCAGCTTGAATCGCAATTCGCCCCCGCAGGCGACCAACCTACAGCGATTGCCAAATTAGTCGATGGACTCGAAGCGGGTCTGGCCTGCCAAACCTTACTCGGGGTGACGGGCTCAGGTAAAACCTTCACGATTGCCAATGTAATCCAAAAGTTAGGCCGGCCCACGATTATCATGGCGCCTAATAAAACCTTGGCGGCGCAGCTTTATGGCGAGATGAAAGAGTTCTTTCCCCATAATGCGGTCGAGTATTTCGTTTCTTACTACGATTACTACCAGCCCGAAGCCTATGTACCTGCATCAAATACCTTTATCGAAAAGGACGCTTCGGTTAATGCTCACATTGAGCAGATGCGTTTATCCGCCACTAAGGCGCTGTTAGAGCGTAAAGATGTGGTGCTGATTGCTTCGGTGTCGGCTATTTATGGCTTGGGCGATCCCGATTCCTATTTAAAAATGTTGCTGCATCTACGCCAAGGCGATGTGATGGGGCAGCGTGACATCTTAATTCGTCTCAGTGAATTGCAGTACAAGCGCAATGATATTGAGCTACAACGTGGTACTTATCGTGTGCGCGGTGAAGTGATTGATATTTTCCCCGCCGATTCTGAGCGTAATGCTATTAGAGTCGAGTTGTTCGACGATGAGATTGAACGCTTAAGTGAGTTTGACCCGTTAACGGGCCATATTATTAAACGTATCGCACGTACGACGGTTTACCCTAAAACACACTATGTCACGCCGCGGGAAAAAATCATCGCCGCCACTGAGTTTATTAAAGAAGAACTACGCGAGCGTAAGCAATATCTACTCGATAACAACAAGTTAATTGAAGCCCAGCGTATCCATGAGCGGGTGCAATACGATGTGGAAATGATGGTGGAGTTGGGTTACTGCTCTGGCATCGAAAACTACTCGCGCTATTTGTCTGGCCGCGCACCGGGGGAAGGGCCACCAACCTTGCTCGACTATTTGCCTGCCGACGGCTTATTAATTATCGATGAATCCCATGTGACTGTGCCGCAAATCGGCGCTATGTACAAAGGTGACCGTTCCCGTAAAACCACACTTGTGGAATACGGTTTCCGCTTACCGTCCGCCTTGGATAACCGGCCGCTCAAGTTTGAAGAGTTTGAGCAATTGATGCCGCAAACTATCTATGTGTCGGCAACACCGAGTGCCTACGAGCTGGAAAAGAGCGAAGGCGAGATTGCTGAGCAGGTCGTGCGGCCAACGGGATTACTCGATCCTGAATTAGAAGTGCGCCCCGTTGGGACCCAAGTGGACGATTTATTGTCTGAAATCGCCAAGCGAGTGGCCGTCAATGAGCGGGTGCTAGTGACGACGCTGACTAAGCGTATGTCGGAGGATTTGACTGAATACCTCGACGAACATGGCGTAAAAGTGCGTTATCTGCATTCGGACATAGACACTGTCGAACGGGTTGAGATCATCCGCGATCTGCGTTTAGGTAAGTTTGATGTATTGGTTGGGATCAACTTATTGCGCGAAGGCTTAGATATGCCTGAAGTGTCATTGGTGTGTATTTTAGATGCCGATAAAGAGGGCTTCTTGCGCTCTGAGCGCTCGCTCATCCAAACGATTGGCCGCGCGGCGCGTAACGTCAATGGTAAAGTGATCCTCTATGCCGATCGCATCACCAATTCGATGGAGAAAGCGATAGGTGAAACTGACCGACGTCGTGAACGTCAGCGGGCGCACAACTTAAAACACGGTATCACGCCTAAGGGCGTCGTTAAACGGATCACCGATGTGATGGATGTGGATGATAGCCGCGACAGTAAAGCTGTGTATGGCAAAGTGGCTGAGCCTAAGTCCCATTATCATAAAGCCGATGCGGCAGAGTTGAGCCATCAAATCGATCAGCTTGAGAAGAAGATGCATGAACATGCGCGCAACTTAGAGTTTGAACAAGCGGCGGCAATGCGTGATGAAGTCAAGCACCTGCGGGACCTGTTGATCAAAGCCTAGATTTATTCTTACGCTCAGCATTAAAAAAGCCGTCCAGCAATCATGCTGCGACGGCTTTTTAATATCTTGACTTGGGTTAAGCAGGGACTTTTGATGGGCTCATTTTTAGCTTGATAAACACCGCTAAAGCGCAAATCAGCCCGCAGATTAAACCGACCAAATGCGCCTCAGTTGCTACGCGCGCACCTATCATGGCGGTGACATCACTGCTGGCACCATAAAGCTGTTCGTAACCGACCTTGATGATAACGCCAACGAGCAGCAGATAGCCTGAGCGCAGCTTACGGACAATATCCTGCACTGCGCCGTAGGCGAACAAACCATGCAACATACCGCTTAAGCCGACATAACCGAGCAATTGCGGATAGCCTAAATACAAGCCTATACCTTCAAGTAAACATAACACGAAAAATAGTGCACTTAAGTCTTTGAGATGATAATGAAAATGGTGCAAAAATAGCACCACCCACAGCCCTGCAAGGTTCATCAATAGATGCCATTGATTCGTGTGCAGTAAATTTCCACTGATTAATCGCCACCATTCACCCTCACTAATTGCACTGCGGCGATAGGCGAGTAAGTTATCGACATCGGGGCTTGCTAAGCCTGCGGCATACAAACCCGCACAGATCAGACTCACCATCAGCGCGACCCAATAGGGACTGCGTGTCATGCTTTAGGCTCGCTGGCGTCAACCTCAGCCATAACTGCTGCTTTATTCTGTAGATAGTCATCTAATCCACGTTTGCGAAGATGACAGGCAGGGCAATCACCACAGCCATCGCCAATCACGCCGTTATAACAGGTGAGAGTATGGTGGCGAACCAGATCAAGTTGCTGATATTTATCCGCCAGTGCCCAGGTTTGCGCCTTATTGAGCCACATTAAAGGCGTGATGATTTTTAGTTGTTTATTCATGCCTTGAACTAAGGCGGATTCCATCGCTTTGACAAAATCGTTACGACAATCAGGGTAGCCTGAAAAATCGGTTTCACACACGCCTGTGATAATCGCCTGCGCTCCTAATTGATAGGCATAAATGCCTGCAAGCGTTAAAAATAGAATATTACGGCCGGGCACGAAGGTATTGGGTAAGCCATTTTCCATCAACTCGTGTGAAACGGGTATTGCATCACGGGTGAGGGCTGAAATAGCTAACTCATTGAGTAAGGTGACATCCATGACTTTATGGCTGGTGATCTTCAAGCGTTTTGCTAAGGATTTGGCAACTTCAATTTCTTCGCGGTGGCGTTGACCGTAGTCAAAAGTGATCCCATGTACTTCATCGTACTGGGTTAGGGCTTGAATAAGGCAAGTTGTTGAGTCTTGTCCGCCACTGAATACCACCACTGCTTTGGACACCACTGTTTTTGACACTAAGCTCGTTGACATAAAGGATTTCACTTCACCGTAGAACAGGTATTAATAGGGCGTTAGTGTAACTCAGGCCATTGGGCTTGCAAACTCTGACTATAGGGTCGAAATAGGCTTTCTCGGCGCAAAAACTTGCAGCTCAAGCTAAAATCCACTATAAATGCCGCCCCAGAAAAGTGGAACGTCAGTATGAATTACCCTGTCAACGAAGTATTTGAAACCATTCAAGGTGAAGGTGTATTTACCGGAGTGCCCGCCATATTTGTCCGCCTACAAGGTTGTCCCGTGGGATGTGCTTGGTGCGATACGAAACAGACATGGGATGTGCTTGAAGCCAATAAGGTCTCGCCAGAGCAAGTGATTACCGTGGACGGCACCATTGGTCGCTGGGCTGATCATACGGCGCAAAGTCTTATCGCTGCCTTTCTCGCTAAAGGTTTTACTGCGCGGCATATCGTGATCACCGGCGGTGAGCCTTGTATGTATGATTTACGCGAATTAACCGAGACCTTGCACAGTCAAGGCTTTGCGACTCAAATCGAAACCAGTGGCACCTTCGAAATCAACTGTGCTGATGACACTTGGGTGACAGTATCACCCAAGGTGAACATGAAAGGGGGCTATCAGGTATTAGCACAGGCGCTGAACCGTGCCAATGAGATTAAGCATCCTATCGCTACTGAAAATCACATCGATGAACTTGATGAGTTACTGCAAGACATCGATATTTCAGCGAAAACGATTTGCCTGCAGCCGATTAGTCAAAAGCCTAGAGCGACAGAACTGGCGATGAAAGTGTGTATCGCCCGTAATTGGCGCTTATCGATCCAGACCCATAAGTATTTGAATATTGATTAATGCTAATCTGCAAAGCATAAAAAACGCCTCACAGTTGTGGGGCGTTTTTTATGGTGGATGTTTTGTGGATTCTAAACCTAACGACTTAATACAGTTGCTTAAACAAGCTCACTTAACTGGCCGAAATGATTAAATGCTGCAAGTTGGCGCTGATAGGGCGCAATATCGCCGATGTTAGCTGTAATCCAATCTGTATCGTAATAAGTATCAAGGTAACGCTCACCCGAGTCACAAATGAGGGTTACTATTGAGCCTTGCTCTCCACGCGCTTGCATTTGTACCGCCAGTTGCAATGCACCGTACAGGTTGGTTCCTGTGGATGCGCCGGTTTTACGGCCAATCAATTGTTCTAACCAATGAATCGTCGCCACTGATGCGGCGTCGGGAATTTGCAGCATAGTATCTACAACTCCAGGAATAAACGATGGCTCGACTCTCGGTCGACCTATGCCTTCAATCTTACTGCCATTGCAACAGGTTAAGCTGGCATCGCCGCTCTGATAGAAATCAAAAAAAACGGAGTTTTGCGGGTCGACCACGCAAAGTTGTGTTGCCAACCTCTGATAGCGAATGTAGCGGCCTATGGTCGCCGATGTGCCGCCAGTGCCTGGGCTCATCACTATCCAGCGCGGGATCGTGTGTGGCTCGCGCTCCATCTGATTGAAGATAGAGTTGGCTATGTTGTTATTACCGCGCCAGTCGGTTGCACGCTCGGCGTAGGTGAATTGATCCATATAATGGCCGCCAAGCTCTGCGGCAAGGCGCGCCGATTCTGCGTAAATCTCACTGGAATGATCGACAAAATGACATTGACCGCCATAGAAAGTGATCTGCTCAATCTTCTTTTTAGCTGTGCTTTTGGGCATTACGGCAATAAAAGGTAAACCGAGTAAGCGGGCAAAGTAGGCTTCAGAAATCGCCGTGCTGCCCGATGAGGATTCGATAATCGGCGTGCCTTGCTTAATCCAGCCGTTACACAGGGCATAGAGGAAGAGTGAGCGGGCGAGGCGATGCTTTAAGCTGCCTGTCGGGTGGGTACTTTCATCTTTGAGATAAATATCTATGCCATCGAGCATAGGTAATTCAAGCTTAATCAAGTGGGTATCGGCGCTGCGCTGAAAATCCGCTTCAATCTTGCCTATCGCGTGGGCTTCCCATGTGGGGCAGAGTCTGTGAGCGCTGTGAGAATCCACTGGTGGTTGAATCGTGTTAGAAATCATAGTAGTCACATCGAAAGGGATCATTTTCAGAGCATATCACAGGGACGGGCAAAGCGGTTTTATTGGATGAGCTTGAAGTCATTCGCTTAAAGTAGAACACGACGTAATTGAAATCAAAAATGTCGTCCACCAAGAAGTTTACTTAATATAGAAATGCCAAGAATTTAATCAGATTAAGCTGGAACAGTCAGATTAAGTTGGAAAAGACTATGCGGAAGTGGAACAAGAAGAATATGCGAGGGTGAAAGAAATGGTGGAGGGAGAAGGATTCGAACCTTCGAAGGCTGAGCCGTCAGATTTACAGTCTGATCCCTTTGGCCACTCGGGAACCCCTCCACAAACTTTCTTTTTAGTTTTACAACTAACTTTTAAAATTGTCTTTCAAAACATCATCAATAACGGACTTGTTTATCAAGACAAAACTAAACATTGGCCATGTTTAGCTTTTGAAAAATGATTATCTGCGTTAGAGATAAAGATGGTGGAGGGAGAAGGATTCGAACCTTCGAAGGCTGAGCCGTCAGATTTACAGTCTGATCCCTTTGGCCACTCGGGAACCCCTCCACGAATACCTTTAACGCTTTTGTAAAACTCTACATCATTTTTGAACAACACGATAAAACTTGCAGTGCAAATGGTGGAGGGAGAAGGATTCGAACCTTCGAAGGCTGAGCCGTCAGATTTACAGTCTGATCCCTTTGGCCACTCGGGAACCCCTCCTCAATTGCGGCCGCCATAGTAGTCAGAAACCTTTTCCATGTAAATACCCAATTTAAAAATATTCCTAAAGTTATGTATCAAATGGTCGATTAACTAACAACGAATTGTTTTGACGATGTTTTTTTATGCAAATTGATGTTCCTTTAGTCAACGAAGCCCAAATTGGCACCCGCTTAAACGCGGCGATAGAAAACGACAGACGGGGTGAATTCGCCCTGTTGCTGTCGTTACTGTCGGTTGACGCTCGGGATATGGCACAATTCCAATGGCAAAATGAACTTGATATGGCGCAAAAATTACAACGTCAGTTCGAATTGCCACCGCAGCAAAGTTTAATGGCGGATTTATCGTCTGCTGAGCCTGTGGTTGATAACAGCAGTATTTTTATGGCTCAAGGTCCACGTGCGTTTCAATTACAACAAGCATTGCGACCGGAAGCCTTAGTCATCCGTGGCGGCGAGTCAGTCGCAATGGCAGAAGCGCTAAGTAACTGTGACCATGTGACTCAGCTGAGGCAAAGGGGCCAACTAACCGCACCCAAAGTCGAGATCATGCACTTTGCTGATCAATTGGCAATCCAACGTAATCTTGTGCCTTTGCTCGCTTCAGCCTAAGGCCGTCTTCCCGCAAGTGGTCTTCAATACCCATCGGGTCAATCTGATCCATTTCGATAAATAAGCGTGAGCTAAAGCCAGTTATCTTGAAGCTTAATTACCTATAATTCGTATTAACCTATCGAGTTAAAATTTACCGCGTTAAAAATTTAACGAGCATATTTTAGTGATGCCGTTAATCAGTCGCTCTATACATTAAGGAATACAGATGAAAGGCATAATAGAAGCACAGAGCCCGACAGTGAATGACACTTGCACCGATTGCGGCAGCTTTGTCGATATCGGCGCCGTTATTGATGAGCACGATACGTTATTGACGTTAAATTTTGTTGGCGATAGCGCTCAAGCGGATGCTGAAAGCATGGCAACACGCGCTCAAACTCGATTTGCTGAAGTGCAAACTGAATTTGTGACTAAAGCTGAAGGCGTCGACTTACTGCTGACCTTCAATGTCAGCGCGGAAAAAATGATTTTTCAATTGGAAAACGGCCTGTAATTTTTAAAGCAGCACTTTAGTTTTTAGTCGGTTATGGATATCCGGAAATCGCGCTAATTGCCTAAAAATGCTGCTATTGTTAACCAAATTGTAATAAATTGTAATAAATTGTGCCACATGTTGCTGTGCTTACAACAGTTAGTGTAATCTGCCTCCAAATAAGAATAATTCAATCAGCTTAATTCTAAATTTCAAGGTAAGTTTGCTAACAGCAAAGACCTTTAGCCCAACACGAAGTTTTGTAGGGAACCAGCGTGAAGCGACGTCAGCATCAGCATTTATTGGAGTCTTTGGTACAGTCAACTGCAAAACAGCAGGGCGATTTCACAAAGACGGCAGAGTTAACCACAGAGTTGTTGTGCCAGAATTTAGCGGTTTCTTTGGTATCAGTGTGGACTTTTTCATCTGATCAACAAACCCAATCACTCGTCGCACAATTTGGTTCTATGATGTTGCAAGACATTCATAGACCTAAGTTATTACAAGATTGCCCCCGGTATGTACACGAGCTCAAAACTCTGCGCCATATCGATGCAGGCAATGCCCTTACCGATCCACGTTTAAGTGAATTGGCTGAGTGCTATTTTATCCCGAGGCAAATCAACTCGAGTCTTGACATCGCCATTCGTATCAATGGCCATCTCGAAGGTGTGCTCTGCATCGAACGGGCACAATTGACTCCCCACTGGCATGACAGTGAAATTCACCTCGGGTGCCAGATGGCTGACCAATTAGCCCTGACCTTAGCGACAAAACACAGCTACGATAAAGAAGAAAGCTTGAGTTTATTTCGCTGTGCCACTGAACAATCGCGACAAATCAGTATGTTAATTAATCTGCATACTGAAAAAGTCGAGTATGTGAATCAGGCGCACAGTGAAATCACCGGCATGCCCCGTGAGCAGATTATCGGCGCGAATATTCGTGAGTTGGCTTTTTTCAAGCAGCATGCCCAATTAGCCGAGCAAACCCTAGCGCAAATCTTTAGGGGCGAAATTGCCAAAGGCGAAGTGCAGTTTAGTCGTGCCGATGGCAGTCGTTATTGGCTGACATACGTGCTGAGTCAGTTCATTACCGATCGCGGTAATCATTATGCCTTGGTCTCGTGTGAAGAAAATACCGACGAGCATAACTATAAGTCAGAGCTTGAACGGCTTGCTTGGCGTTGTGGATTAACGGGACTACATAACCGTACTCATTTTAATCGAGTCCTTGAACGTACCACGAAGGGACTGTTGTTATTAGTTGATTTAGTGGGATTTAAGCGTTTTAACGATACCTATGGCCATGAAAATGGCGATAGCTTGTTGATAGAAATTGCCCGCCGTTTGAAACATTTTTCTGAGATTAATAAGGCCACTGAAATTGCTCGCGTCGGCAGCGATGAATTTGCAGTGCTGTTGACCGATGATAATGCGGTTTACGATCTCGATTATTTTAGTACGCGCCTGTATCAACATCTTGCCATGCCTATTTTAATCGGCCGCGAGCAAGTCGAACCAAAGCCTGCTTTAGCTGTGGTTGATATTGCCTCTGTGGCGAGTTTGTTTGCTCCATTAACCTGTGCCGATATTGCAGTGCAGTATGCTAAAAAGAAAAAAGGCACTGCAATCCAAGTATTTAACAGCACGTTATTGAGTGCATTTAAAGAGGATGCGCAGATAGAACGTGATTTACACAGTGCGATCCGTGGCCGTCAGTTTGAGCTTTATTATCAGCCTCTGAGGGATCTTGAGCAGAATACCTATATTGGCGCCGAAGCCTTAATCCGTTGGCATCATCCTAAAAGAGGCGTGTTATTTCCAGCTTCCTTTATTGATATTGCTGAGCAGTCGGGGATGATTAATTCTATCGGCAGTTGGGTTTTAGAGGCCGCATGTCGACAATTAAACCTATGGCAGCATCATAATGCAGATATGACAATGCATGTGAATGTGTCGGCCCGCCAGTTCTTCAGTGGTAATTTATTCGAGCAAGTGTGGCAGTTGTTGACGCGTTATCGCTTGAAACCTAAGACGTTAATCTTAGAGATCACTGAGACTGAATTGATGGGTGATATTCGCCACGCGACCTTGTTATGCCAAGAATTAGCGGAATTAGGCGTAGGGCTCGCGATTGACGATTTTGGGACGGGTTACTGCTCTATGCGTTATTTGAAGCAGTTTCCGATCAGTAAACTTAAGATTGATCGTTCGTTTATTTCAGATCTTACCGTCAGCCGTGAAAGTCGTGAAATTGTGTCAGCCATTATCGCCATGGCGAATGCATTAAATATATCTTTAACGGCAGAAGGGGTTGAAACCCTTGAGCAAGAAGCGTTTTTAGCGAAAAGTTTTTGCCATCAGGCACAGGGTTATCTCTATAGCCCTGCATTACGGGAGCCTGAGTTTGCACAATTTATCTTGTCGGCTAAAAGCGCTTCGGTCATAACCCACTAAAGTTACACATAACCAACTAAGTCACAATTATTTCAAATGTGCTGCTCACGATAAAATAAAGGCAACCTAGGTTTGTAATCTAGGTTGCCTTTATTATTCATCTCTGTGCTTGTTCAATCAGCACTATAAACCTTCACCGTCATTCTCCAGTGCAGTTCAGCACTGTATACCTATTAAGATTTTAAGCAGCATTGTTTGAATTTTTTGCCACTATGGCAAATACAGAGATCATTTCTACCGGGTAATTTAGCCGTCATTTGCTGGCCTTGGCTGTAATACCAGCGACTTGCTTGGTAGATAAATTCGGATCGCTCATAGATAGCATCAATTTCACCATCGAGCTTATACCAAGCTTTAAAAGTAACAGTGCCATGTCGTTGTTCAGCTATCGCCGCTTGAGCATTGTGGCTTGGTGTTTCAGTACTGCTCTGTACATCTAATCCTAGCCAATGTGGGTGAGGGCCAGTAGTGAGGCTCGTGAGAGTAAGGCCATTTAGATGGTCAGGGTGATGTGTTTTTAAAATGTAATCAAAATTTTTCAATACAAATGCGCAGTAGCGTGAGCGCATAAGCTGTTCAGGTGTACGGGCAATCACTTGCCCAGAGTCTACATGCGTATGCAGTGGACCACAGCAATCTTGATAGCTTAGCCCACTGCCACAGGGGCAGGTTTGTTTAGTTGTAGTCATATTAGCTAAATCTTTAATTTAATTGTATTTGTATAAATTTATTCGATTTCTATCTAAATGCGTTAGATGTGAGATAGTCCATTTAAACGTAATAGGCATTAACATTAGGGTAATTTTTTACCCGCAGGTAAAGGCGGAAATTGGCGACCATAATACAAGTTAGGCACTGGTTTCGCATTCAGATAATAGCTAGGTTCTGCGCGGTTATTGGTATCTAAGCTCACTTTCCATTGGGTGGATGAGACTTTTTCTGTACCAATAGCAAATTTGCCCGCAAATTCACTCACAGGTTCGCCAGTTTCTTGTGCTGGGTAAAATCGAACCAAATAATAGCCTGTATCTATTGCACCATTACCGATAATTTTGCGTTTAGTAATGCGGAAATCCACGTCGATAGTGGCTTTTTTGGCGCGGATTTTATCGAAAAACTTCTTGTAAATGGCGACAATATTGTCTCGTCCATAGTAAATTTCTTTACTTTGACTCTCAGATAAGTAGCTAGCGTCATCAGCGTAAATCTCACGGGTCACCTCAGGGGACAATTGATTAAAAGCGCTAATAAACAAAGGGTAATTAGCGTTGATCAATTGATCATCAGTGGATTTTGTATGAGTTTTAGCTGGATTGGCTAAGCTTGGCAGTGACAATAAGCACATCAGGACTAGCGGCAAAAATTTCATTACTTTATTCTAATCTGGCAATCATGGCGTCACTATAATGGAGGCGCCCGCTGAACTAAAGCCTTGAATGTTTACAAAGTGTGTTTCTGTACAAGAGTGTGAAGTAAAGGAGCTTGCCATGCTGGATGATGAATCAGCACTGTTTTTTGAGGAAATGGCTGGAGTCGTGCCACTAAAAGGCGATATGCCAGTGGTAAATTTAGCACCGAAAGCGTTGACGGCTGAGCAAATACACAGACGCGATGCTTTACAACGGGAAGCCTTCCTAGCGTGTATGCCACTGGATTTAAAAGCGTTTCCACAGCAAGCGCCAGATGACATTGTGAGCTTTAAGCGTGAGGGGGTACAAGGCGGCGTTTTTAAACGACTCCGAATGGGGCAATACAGCATCAAGATGGAGCTTGATGTGCATGCTTATCGGTTAAACCAAGCTCGTGATGCCGTTCTTAACTATTTACTGGCAGCGCAGGCACATGGTGAACGCTGTGTCATGTTGATCCACGGTAAAGGCTATCAGAGTCAACCCTTTGCGGGATTGCTCAAATCCGCTGTATGCTATTGGTTGTCACAACTCGACATGGTGCTTGCCTATCATTCGGCGAAAACCGAGCAGGGCGGTGCTGGGGCACTTTATGTGATGTTAACTAAGTCAGAACAGCTTAAGTTTGAAAACCGTGAAGCCAATCGTAAAGGCATGGGATGGCGTTAGATTAAACAGATAAGTATTGAATAAAAATGCCCAATTTTATTGGGCATTTTGTTTTATGTTATTGGGTGATAATTTAATTACCCCTTACCAACCACACTGGCGGTTTGCGGTGGTATTTTGCTCATCTAACCATGTTTTAAGTGGGGCGAAGTAATCGAGCACCGCTTTTGCATCCATGGTTTCTTTGCCGGTGACTTCTTTCAATGCTTCTGGCCAAGGTTTACTTAAGCCTAACTCGAGCATCTTATTGAGTTTCTCTCCCGCGGCTTGATTGCCATAAATACTGCATCTGTGTACCGGACCTTTATCGCCTGCAGTTTCACATAGCGCTTGATGGAATTGGAATTGCAAAATATGCGCTAGGAAGTAACGGGTGTAGGGTACATTGCCTGGTACATGGTATTTAGCACCCGGATCAAAATCTGCTTCACTACGTTCAGTCGGTGCTTTTACGCCTTGGTATTTTTCCCTCAGATCCCACCAAGCTTGGTTATATTGGGCAGACGTGATTTCGCCGCTAAACACTTTCCAGCGCCACTGATCTATCATCAGGCCAAAGGGCAAGAAAGCAATTTTGTCTAAGGCTTGTTTTAGTAAAAGGCCGATATCCTTAGATGTATCAGGTACTTCTTCTAATAAGCCGATTTGCTTTAAATAGCTTGGCGTGATCGACAGTGCAATCGTGTCACCAATTGCTTCATGGAAACCGTCGTTAGCGCTGTTTTTAAACAGGAATGGTTGTTGCTTATAAGCGCGTTGATAGAAGTTATGCCCAAGTTCGTGGTGGATAACGCTAAAATCTTCGGCGGTTTTTTGGATACACATTTTAATGCGAATATCGTCGAGATTATCGAGATCCCATGCCGAAGCGTGACAAACCACATCACGGTCCTTTGGCTGAACGAATAGAGAGCGTGCCCAAAAACTTTCTGGCAATGGTGCGAACCCTAATGATGTGAAGAAGCCTTCGGCTTGTTTCACCATTTTATGCTCGTCATAGCCTTTCTTTGCCAGTAACTCAGTGACATCGTAACCTGGATCGGCATTGTTAGGGGCGACGAGATCATACACATTACCCCATTGCTGGGCCCACATGTTGCCAAGTAAGTGTGCCGGGATGGGGCCTGTGGTCGGTGCGACGGTATCGCCGTACTCTTTATTCAATTCTCCCCGTACGTAGCAGTGCAAGGATTCATAAAGTGGCTTAACTTGGCCCCAAAGACGGTCGAGTTCCTGTGAAAAGTCATCGGGCTTCATATCGTATTGACTGCGCCATAGTTCAGACAGGTTGGCATAACCGAGATCCTTTGCGCCTTCATTGGCCAGTTCAACTTCGCGTTGAAACAAGGGGCGCATGGGTTTAGCGATTTCACGCCAGCCTTTCCACGCTTCCAGTAATTTTACGGGATCACGTGATTCGGCCATTAAGCTCGATAGCTCAGGCTGAGTCATACACTTGCCGTCGGCAAAACAGTATTTACCTTTGCCGTATAAGCCATTTAATTCTGAACTAATTTGCGCCAGCTCGGTATTCTTCGCAGGATCGAGCGGCGCGGGTAACACTAACGCACTGCGCAGGATATTGAGCTTGCGGGCATTAATGGAATCGAGTTGCACATTGGCATACTTAGCCGCCTCGGTTGCAAATTTTACCGACGCGGCACTGACCTTTTCGCCGACTGCGGCAGACAGGGCCGCGGTATCATCAGTAATAAAGTTGCTGTAAATCCACTCGGCGCGATTAGATTCAATCGATAATTCGGCCATCTTGGCTTCAGCATCGTTAATAAAAGCAATGGCTTGTGCTTTATCTGGGGCGGTATTGATGACAGCTGCTTCTGCTGTAGCTGTTTTGTCTGTTTTACTTTGTGCATCATTACAGGCCGTTAATCCCAGCGCGAGTGCCACTGTGAGGGCGATTTTACTGCGACGATTCAATGAAATAACCATGTCTAGTTGTCCTTGTTGTTTTTGTGTTACACAGTTTACCTAAACCACTGGGTTATTGCACAAGGGTTAATTGACTTGTTTTTAACACTTATTCGGACATGTACGACATACCGCTTGTATCACAGACTAGAAAGCGGTGAATTTGTCCAATTTTTGTTTGACATCCTAGGTGCCAATGTTTAATTTAAACGAGTGTTTTAAATTAATTCAAGGTCACGGAATGGCAAGTCGATCCGATACAAAAACTAGAATACTTGATGCCGCAGAAAAACTGTTCGCCGAACGGGGCTTTTCTGAGACCTCCTTGCGACTCATTACCAGCAAAGCTGAGGTGAATTTAGCATCGGTCAATTATCACTTTGGTTCTAAAAAAGAGCTGATCCGTGCAGTGTTAGCCCGCTATTTAGACGTGTTTATGCCTGCCGCTTCAAGCCAAATTCATCGTTTAAATGCCGCTCCAGCACAAGCAACACTCGAAGAGATCCTGTCTTCTTTGGTCGATCCTTTATTGGATTTAAACGCGCTACGTACCGAAGGCACCACGATCTTCCTGCAGCTTTTAGGCCGTGGCTATATCGAAAGCCAAGGGCATTTACGTTGGTTTATCACTACCCATTACGGCCAGCATCTGGATGCTTTTGTTAAAGCCGTTTCGGCCAGTGCACCACATATTCCACCCGCTGAAATGTTTTGGCGCTTACACTTTACCTTAGGCACTATCGTGTTCACTATGGCGTCCGCTGATGCCCTAAATGACATTGCTGCTGCTGAGTTTGGTGAGCATAACGACATCGAAGCCGTGATCCGTAAAGTGATCCCCTACATGGCGGCTGGCGTATCAGTCCCCGTTTCTTCTTAATTAAAAGGTCTTGATAATGTTGACGATTATAATTCTTGCCCTGATAGCCATTGTCGTGTTGTTTGCGGTGAAAAATATCCGGATGCAGTTTATTACCCGCCCAGTTTTTAGTTTTTTCAAGAAGGTCTTGCCGCCACTTTCCGATACCGAGCGTGAAGCGATGGAAGCGGGTGATGTATGGTGGGAAGGGGAGTTATTTCGCGGAAATCCTAACTGGAATACCTTGCATAGCTATGGCAAACCCACGCTAACTGCAGAAGAAAAAGACTTTATTGATAATCAAGTGATGACAGCACTGACGATGATCGATGATTTCGACATAGTTCATAACCGCAAGGATTTACCGCCAGAGCTGTGGGAATACTTTAAGAAAGAAGGTTTCTTCGCACTGATCATTCCGAAGAAATTCGGTGGTAAAGCTTTCTCTGCCTATGCTAACTCTACCATTGTCAGCAAATTAGCCAGCCGCAGCGTAAGCGCTGCTGTTACAGTAATGGTGCCGAACTCTTTAGGCCCTGGTGAGTTGCTGACCCACTATGGTACGAGCGAGCAGAAAGAACGTTGGTTACCTGCTTTAGCTAAAGGCGATGAAATTCCTTGTTTTGCATTAACTGGTCCAGAAGCGGGCAGTGATGCCGGCGCTATCCCCGATGTAGGTATTGTGTGTCGTGATATTTTCAACGGCGAAGAAATGCTTGGGCTTAAACTTACATGGGATAAGCGTTATATCACGCTGGCTCCTGTAGCAACAGTTCTGGGTTTAGCGTTCCAAATGCGCGATCCTGAAGGTCTGCTTGGCGATAAGAAAAACTTAGGCATTACCTGTGCGTTGATCCCAACGGATCATCCTGGTGTGGTTATTGGTCGTCGTCATAATCCGCTGGGTATGGCGTTTATGAACGGTACTACTCAAGGTAAAGAAGTGTTTATTCCGCTCGATTGGATTATCGGTGGCCCTGAGTTTGCCGGTAAAGGCTGGCGTATGCTGGTTGAGTGTCTGTCAGCGGGCCGCGGTATTTCATTGCCAGCATTGGCAACGGCTTCTGGTCACATGGCGACGAAGACGACAACGGCTTACAGCTATGTGCGTCACCAGTTTGGTATGGCAATTGGCCAGTTTGAAGGGGTGCAAGAAGCGCTGGCGCGTATTATTGCCAACACTTATCAGTTAGAAGCCGCACGCCGTTTAACAACCACGGGTATCGATCTTAAAGTCAAACCTTCGGTCGTGACCGCGATAGCTAAGTACCACATGACTGAATTAGGCCGTTCAGTGATGAACGATGCCATGGATATTCAATCGGGTAAGGGCATTCAATTAGGACCTAAAAACTATTTAGGCCACCCTTATATGTCGAATCCAATTTCGATCACTGTGGAAGGCGCGAATATTCTAACCCGCTCATTGATGATTTTTGGTCAAGGTGCGACTCGCTGCCATCCTTACGTACTTGCCGAAATGGAAGCCGCAGCGATGGAAAACCAACATGAAGCCTTAGAGCGTTTTGATGCGTTATTAATGGGTCACATGGGTTATGCCACGCGTAATGCTTTCAGTGCTTTGTTTAGCGCGTTAAGCGGTAGCCGTTTTGGCAGTGCGCCAGTGAGCGGTGAAACTAAGCAGTACTATAAAGATATGTCGCGTATTTCGTCTGCATTAGCCTTAATGACAGATTTATCTATGCTGATCATGGGCGGCGATTTAAAACGCAAAGAAATGCTGTCTGCACGTATGGGTGATGTGCTCAGCCAGTTGTATTTAGGCTCAGCGACCTTGAAGTTATTTGAAGATAATGGCCGTCAACAGGACGATTTGCCTGCGGTACGTTATGTAATGGCCAATCGTTTGCACTTGGCGGCTAAAGCGTTGGAAGACACGATTCGTAACTTCCCAAGCCGTCCTGTGGCATGGTTACTGCGTGGCTTAATCTTCCCGCTGGGTAATCACTTCACTGCACCGAGCGACAAAATGGCGACCGATTTAGTTAGCGGCATGTTGAAGCCTGGCCCAGCTCGTGAACGTATTACGTTCCTATGTCCTGAATTTGAAGGGGATAAGGGTGGTATTGCTGAAGTTGAGCAAGCATTTATCGCGCAATATGCCTGTAAAGATATCTATAAAAAACTGAAGAAAGCACAGCGTGCCGGTGAGTTGCCAGCAAAAGTGCCGAATCTAGTCTTGTTTGCAAAAGCACTCGAGACTGGCGTTATCACTGCCGACGAAGAACAAAAGTTACAGCATGCTGATAAGCTGCGCTTAGCGGCAATTAATGTGAATGATTTCGAAGCGTTATAGTGATTGTTAGTGTTTGATGTTAGCGTTTAATGTTAGTGCAGTTTGGTCTAAGCGGTGTTAAGTTCGATGGCTACTCCGCTTGGGTCGCTTAGATTTCCCCCAGCAATGAGAGACCGATAAATCAGCACCAACAGAAATCTGCACTTACAGAAAACAGTCAATATAAAAAAACCACCTTCATGAGGTGGTTTTTTATTGGCTGTTTTCTAACGAGCTTGAGTTGTTAGAAGAAGCTTAAGCAACCTAAGCTACGATCAACACTTTACAGGTGTTAGTGCCGCCGATCGTTTCCATTGCATCGCCTTTGGTCATCAGCACCATATCACCGCTATTCAAATAACCAGCCGCTGTTAATGCTTCTAACGCTTTTTGCGCTAGCTCATCGGCTGGGTGGATAGTTGAATCGAAGTAGATTGGCAACACGCCGCGGTACAAGGCCATTTTGGCTAAGGTTGTTGCGTGACGTGATAAACCCAGGATTGGCAGTGAAGAACTGATACGAGACATCAACTGTGGTGTTGCACCCGATTCAGTCAGAGCGATAATCGCCTTAACGCCTTCTAGGTGGTTTGCTGCATACATAGTTGATAGTGCAATGGTTTCTTCAACTGAAGTGAAACGCACATCTAATCTATGTTTAGACACAATCACACTTGGGTGAGATTCAGCGCCAACACACACGTTTGCCATTGCCTTAACGGTTTCTTCTGGGAAGTCACCGGCAGCAGTTTCAGCAGATAACATCACAGCATCGGTACCATCAAGCACAGCGTTCGCCACGTCCATCACTTCGGCGCGGGTTGGCATTGGGCTTGAAATCATCGATTCCATCATCTGAGTGGCAGTGATGACGACTTTATTCAGTTGGCGTGAACGGGCGATTAACTTCTTCTGCACTGCAACGAGTGCAGCATCACCAATTTCAACACCTAAGTCACCACGGGCAACCATAACAACGTCAGACGCTAAGATAACATCGTCCATAGCCGCATCGGTCGCAACGGCTTCAGCACGTTCTACTTTAGCCACGATCAAGGCATTGCAACCGGCTTGACGGGCAAGATCACGGGCGTAATCTAAATCAGCACCACTGCGCGGGAAAGACACGGCTAAATAATCCACTTGGATCATTGCCGCAGTCAAAATGTCAGCTTTGTCTTTTTCGGTTAGCGCAGCAGCAGAAAGTCCGCCGCCTTGCTTGTTAATACCTTTGTTGTTAGATAAAGGGCCCGCCACAGTCACTGTGGTATGCACTTTACGGCCTTCAACACGCTCAACGCGTAATTGAACACGGCCATCATCTAACATCAGGATATCATCAACAGTCACATCGTCTGGCAATTGCTTGTAATCGATACCCACTTGGGTCTCGTCGCCTTCACCTTTGGCTAACTCGGCATCAAGTACATAGGCTTGACCTAATACGAGTTGTACTTTCTTATTGTCTTTGAAAGTAGAAACGCGGATTTTAGGGCCTTGTAAGTCACCAAGAATGGCCACATGAACGCCTAACTCTTTAGCGATTTCGCGCGCTTGAGTTGCTCGTTTTAGATGATCTTCGGGGGAACCGTGGGAGAAATTAAGACGTACAACGTTTGCACCTGCCGCTATGATGCGGCGTAGGTTATCATCACGATCTGTAGCGGGACCTAGAGTGGTGACGATTTTGGTTCTGCGGAACATAAGGATACTCCGTTAAAGTTAAAAAAAATCTTGGGACTATATTACCATGCAATTCCAAATTTTGTAGTAAAGTTACAATCAAATTGATCTAAAGTTATGTATGAAAATTGTGAGGTATCGCTGATATTTGCACGATAAATGGCTAGGTTAAGGATCAACACTAGCCATTTTTAGAAAAGGAAGTGAGTTACAGTATCGGATCTTTATTGATGCGAGACTCTTTTAACACTTCTTTCACTCGTTTCAAATTATCGCGGAAACGTGGGCCTCTACGTAAGGTAAAACCCGTTGCCAATACATCTATAGTGACTAATTGGGCTAAACGCGAGGCCATAGGTAAATACATGTCAGTATCTTCTGGCACTTCCATTGTCACGGGCAGTGTACATTCCATTGACAGAGGCGAGTTGCGGGCGGTAATACCAATCACAGCTGCACCATTTTCTCTCGCTAAACGCGCTATTTCAATCAATGACTTAGTGCGGCCAGTGTGGGAAATCAATACCACCACATCGCCCTCATTACTGTTAATACAGCTCATGCGTTGCATTAGAACATCGTCAAAACAGATGACAGGCACATTAAAGCGGAAGAATTTATTTTGCGCGTCATGGGCAACTGAAGCGGATGCGCCTAGGCCAAAAAAGGAAATAGTCTTAGCTTGAGTGAGAATATCAACGGCTTTATTAATGGCTGAAATGTCTAGGCTTTGACGTGCGGTATCGAGCGAAGCCATTGAAGATTCGAATATTTTTGTCGTGTAAGACTCAGTCGAATCATCTTCTTCAACGTGGCGGCTCACATAAGGTGTACCGTTCGCAAGACTTTGTGCTAGATGTAACTTAAAATCAGGGAAACCTTTAGTATCTAAGCGGCGGCAGAAACGATTCACAGTAGGTTCACTGACATCTGCCATCTTAGCCAGTGTGGCGATGCTAGAATGTATAGCTGTCTGTGGTGATGCTAAGATCACCTCTGCAACTTTGCGTTCTGATTTACTAAAATGGGTGAGGCTTTTTTGAACCTTTTCTAGGGTATTCATACGCGTATGTCCGCTAAATTGAGAATGTAATTTTATTTATTTTTATTTCGTGGGAGCAGATCAAGACTGGCAGCCCACTAATAGACTCTATGTAGTAACTTTTCAGTACAATTTTGAAATAAGACTTTACTACCTTCAGTAATTTAAGCACAAAAAGCATATCAGATTTATGCAGCAAGTGACTAGTTAGCTAGAATGTTAATATTTATAAAAATAGATGCATTTAACAAATTCTGTTGTTATATTACAACAAAAGTGTGGATTTCTTCATCGACATGAAGGGACACGACATACAAAGGAGATCGTAACGCAATGGGCAAAACAACATCAGGCGCCAAAGCTTGTGACTTCGTACTCTTTGGTACTAAAGGCGATTTGGCACGACGCAAGTTGTTACCTTCTTTATACCAGCTAGATAAAGCTGAACTTCTCGATAAAGATACGAAAGTGATCGGTGTCGCGAAAGACGAGTTTACTCAAGATGAGTTTATCGAATTAGTCACGCTTGCATTAAACACCTTCGTGAAAGAGCCTTTGTGCGAAGAGACTCTCCAACGTTTCCTGTCCCGCTGCCACTATATAGGCACTAACTTTACCGATTCAGCGGGCTACAGTGCCTTCCATGATCTGCTCAAACCAGAAGAGCGCGTTATGGTCAGTTACTTTGCTACGCCACCTGCAATATTCGGCGACATTTGCCGTTGTTTGCATGAACAAGATCTTATCCACCCAGATTCACGCGTGGTGCTCGAAAAGCCCATCGGCTCAGATTTAGACTCTTCTCGCGTTATCAATGACCAAGTTTCCGCTTACTTCAAAGAACGTCAGGTTTACCGTATCGACCATTACTTAGGTAAAGAAACCGTACAGAACTTGATTGCACTGCGTTTTGCTAACTCTTTATTTGCCTCTAAGTGGGACAACCGTACGATTGACCACGTCCAGATCACAGTCGCAGAAGAAGTGGGCATCGAAGGCCGTTGGGGTTACTTCGACAAAGCGGGTCAGATGCGTGACATGATCCAAAACCATTTGCTGCAAGTGTTAACGCTCGTTGCCATGGACCCACCCGTTAACTTAGATGCTGACAGCATCCGTGATGAAAAAGTTAAAGTGCTTAAATCACTGCGTCCGATTAATTCAGACAATGTGTATGAAAATACCGTACGCGGTCAGTACAGCGCAGGCTTCTTAAAGGGCAGCCCAGTCCCGGGTTATTTAGAAGAAGAAGGCGCCAACCTTCAATCACACACAGAAACCTTCGTGGCGATCCGCGTGGATATAGACAACTGGCGTTGGGCGGGCGTGCCTTTCTATTTACGTAGCGGTAAACGTATGCCGTTTAAGAGCTCTGAAATTGTGGTGTATTTCAAAAACCCACCGCATAACTTATATCGCTCAAGCTACCGTAATCTGCCACCGAACAAGCTGACGATCCGTCTGCAGCCCCATGAAGGGGTTGAAATCCAGATGATGAACAAAGTGCCAGGTTTGGAGCAAAAACAACGTCTACAAACCACTAAACTCGATTTGAGCTTCTCCGATACCTTTAAAAATGAACGCATCGCCGATGCCTACGAGCGTCTATTACTCGAAGCTATGCTCGGTAATCAAGCGCTGTTCGTGCGCCGCGACGAAGTCGAGCAGGCATGGACTTGGGTGGATGGTATTATCCAATCGTGGGAACAAAGCAACGAAAAACCAAAACCTTATCCTGCGGGTACTTGGGGTCCAGTTGCGTCAGTTGCTTTGATCACCAAAGATGGCCGTTCGTGGGACGAGTAGGAGACTTTGATGATTAAAGAAACCGTATTCAAATCTTTCGATACGCCAAGTGCGTTAGAACAACAGCTTGCGAATAGAATTGCGAGCCAGTTGCAGGAAGCCGTCGATGCCCGCGGAAAAGCGAGCTTAGTCGTTTCCGGTGGTTCGACGCCGCTTAAGTTATTTCAACTATTGAGCATGAAATCCATCGATTGGAGTGATGTTTATATCACGCTTGCCGATGAGCGCTGGGTTGAAGCCGACGCCGATGCTTCTAATGAGCGTCTCGTGCGTGAACATTTATTACAAAACCGTGCGGCGAATGCCAAATTCCGCGGTTTAAAAAACATGTTTTCGACTGCAGAAGCGGGCGCCGATATGGCCGCCGAGTCCTTGTCTAACTTCCCACGTCCTTTTGATGTGGTGGTGTTAGGCATGGGTAACGATGGTCATACCTGCTCTTGGTTTCCCTGCAGTGCTGAGCTTGAAAATGCGCTCACAACCCAAGCCCTGTGTGTGGCGACGAACCCCACCACAGCGCCCCATGGTAGAATTACGCTCTCTAAGAGTGCGATTCTGAACAGCAGACAAATTTATCTGCACTTGGTCGGGGAACAGAAATTATCCGTATATCGTCAAGCGTTAGAAAGTGATGATGTCCATGCTATGCCTATCAGAGCCGTATTAGCGCAGCGTAAAACGCCCGTTGATGTGTTCTGGAGCGCTTAAGGAGTCACTATGCACTCAGTAGAAATACACTCAGTAGTTCAAGCTGTTACCGACAGAATTATTGCCCGTAGCAAAGCGTCACGTGAAGGTTATCTCGCCGCATTGAATGATGCTCGTAACCATGGTGTACACCGTAGCTCATTGAGCTGTGGCAACTTAGCCCATGGTTTTGCCGCCTGTAATCCAGACGACAAAAATGCATTGCGTCAATTGAATAAGGCGAACATCGGCATAGTGACGGCATTTAACGATATGTTATCTGCGCACCAACCCTATGAAAGCTATCCTGAATTGCTTAAAAAAGCCTGTCAGGAAGTCGGCAGTGTTGCACAAGTGGCGGGCGGTGTTCCGGCCATGTGTGACGGTGTGACTCAAGGTCAACCCGGTATGGAATTGAGCTTACTGAGTCGTGAAGTGATTGCGATGGCAACGGCTGTGGGCTTGTCTCACAACATGTTTGATGGCGCTTTACTGCTCGGCATTTGCGATAAAATCGTACCAGGTTTGCTTATCGGCGCCTTAAGCTTTGGTCACTTGCCTATGTTATTCGTGCCTGCTGGGCCGATGAAATCAGGTATCCCGAACAAAGAAAAAGCCCGTATTCGTCAGCAATTTGCCCAAGGTAAAGTGGATCGCGCGCAACTGTTAGAAGCTGAAGCCCAGTCTTACCACAGTGCAGGAACCTGTACTTTCTACGGCACGGCAAACTCGAATCAGTTGATGCTTGAAGTGATGGGCCTGCAGTTACCTGGCTCGTCATTTGTGAATCCTGATGATCCACTGCGCGAAGCGTTAAATAAGATGGCAGCTAAGCAAGTGTGTCGTTTAACCGAAATGGGCACCCAATATACCCCAATCGGTGAAGTGGTCAGCGAAAAATCTGTGGTTAACGGCATTGTGGCACTTTTGGCTACTGGCGGTTCTACTAACTTGACGATGCACATTGTCGCCGCGGCTCGTGCTGCCGGTATTATTGTGAACTGGGATGATTTTTCTGAATTATCCGATGCTGTACCATTAGTGGCGCGCGTGTATCCAAACGGTCATGCCGATATTAATCATTTCCATGCAGCCGGTGGCATGGCGTACTTAATCAAAGAATTGCTCGATGCGGGGCTATTGCATGAAGATGTGGATACCGTTGCGGGTTTTGGTTTACGCCGTTATACCCAAGAGCCAAGGCTGCTCGACGGTGAACTGCGCTGGGTCGATGGTCCAACGACTAGCTTAGATACTGAAGTGTTAACGTCAGTCGCATCACCTTTCCAAGGCAACGGTGGCTTAAAATTACTCAAAGGTAACTTAGGCCGCGCTGTGATCAAAGTGTCAGCAGTACAAGAACAACATCGTGTCGTTGAAGCGCCCGCAGTGGTGATTGACGATCAAAACAAACTCGATGCCTTGTTCCAAGCCGGTGCTTTGGATAGAGATTGTGTTGTGGTGGTTAAAGGTCAAGGCCCGAAAGCTAACGGTATGCCAGAACTGCACAAGTTAACCCCATTATTGGGAACGCTTCAGGACAAAGGCTTTAAAGTCGCGCTGCTGACCGACGGTCGCATGTCTGGTGCGTCGGGTAAAGTCCCTGCGGCCATTCATTTAACGCCAGAAGCCTTAGATGGCGGTTTAATTGCCAAAGTCCAAGATGGCGACTTGATCCGTGTCGATGCGTTAACAGGCGAACTGAGCCTGCTTGTCTCTGAAGCTGAACTTGCCACCAGAGCCGCGGGAATTGTGGATTTACATCGCTCACGTTATGGCATGGGCCGCGAGTTATTTAGTGCGCTACGTTCAAATCTAAGTAGTCCAGAAACTGGTGCGCGTTGTACTAATGCCATCGATGAACTTTATTAATACAAAGGAAGAATAACGCAATGCTTGAGAATAACTGGTCACTACAGCCACAAGATATTTTTAAACGCAGCCCTATTGTTCCTGTTATGGTGATTAACAAGATTGAACATGCGGTGCCATTAGCGCGAGCACTGGTTGCCGGCGGCATTAGCGTGTTAGAAGTGACTTTGCGTACGCCTTGTGCACTCGAAGCTATCACTAAAATCGCCAAAGAAGTGCCTGAGGCCTTAGTCGGCGCAGGGACTATCTTAAACGAAGCTCAGCTTGATCTTGCGATTGCCGCGGGTGCGCAGTTTATTATTACCCCAGGCGCGACGGTTGAACTGCTCAAAGCGGGTATGCATGGTCCAATCCCTTTAATTCCAGGGGTTGCGAGCATTTCAGAAGTGATGACGGGGATGGCGCTCGGTTACACCCACTTTAAATTCTTCCCAGCTGAAGCTTCGGGTGGTGTTGATGCTCTTAAAGCCTTCTCGGGTCCGCTAGCGGATATTCGCTTCTGCCCAACAGGTGGCATTACGCCAAGCAGCTATAAAGATTATTTAGCGCTGAAAAACGTCGATTGTATTGGTGGTAGTTGGATTGCGCCAACGGATGCAATGGAACACGGCGATTGGGATCGTATCACTCAACTTTGTAAAGATGCCATTGGCGCTTTATAAATCGAGTTTGAAATAGTGACAAAATAAAAAACCACCACAAGGTGGTTTTTTGTCTTTTATCTTTCGCATTTTGATAAAGAACGGCTGCGATCGCTGACTCTGTAGAAAGTCTGGTTTTTACAGTAACACGAGCATTTACAAACAGTCTGGCTTTATAGCAAGTCGGGCCGCGCAATGTCTGCTTGCCTACATTTCCTTGCTCAGTTCTACATTTGAGCCGGCTTTTGGGCTAAACAACTGCTGATATAGTCTGCCTGCAAACTCATCTGTCATCCCCGAAATATAGTCCGCCAACACTCTGTGACTGTTTAAACCTTGTTGCTCACTTTCGCGCCAGCGCTCTTGGGTGTTCAGTGGCAGTAAACGCTCGGGATCGGAAGCGAAGGCTTCGAATAAGCCCATCACAATCTGCTGGCCTTTATATTCGAGCATTTGGATTTCGGGTTTACGAATAACGTATTTATAAACCAGTTGCTTGAGCACATTGAGCGCAATGGCAAATTCCGGCTCTAACGTCGCATTAAAGCGCAATAATGGTTCTTCGAACACGTCATCTTCTGAGATAACAATAGCGGTGACAAAGCCATTAACGAGTGTGCCTATGGCATCTTTACGCAAGTGATGCTCATGGGAAAACAGCTTATTACCAATATCGGCAAGCTCTTGTCGTATCCACGCATCACTGCTGTTCGTCAGTGTCGGCGCCACATCTTGATGCCACTGGGACGCTGTGACTATGCCCATCACAATCGCATCTTCGAGATCGTGTACCGCATAGGCGATGTCATCAGCCAGTTCCATAATCGAGCAATCGAAGGATTTAAACTGGGTTCGCAGATGTGGATAGTGGTGCAGGGCGGGGTGTGAACCTTGCTGTGTCGAGGTAAAACGACGGCTATCTGCCTCAGACAAAGGCTCAAGTACCCAAGCGAAGATGTCGTTATCATCGTCGAAAATGCCCTTAACCGGCGGCCATTGTGACGGTTTTAACTGTCTGTGGTTGGTGATTTCACTATGCTCGCCCGCGACAAATAGCTTCGAGTGCGGCGCTGGGTATTTTAAAATCCCGAGCATGGTACGCCGACATAAGTTCATCCCAAAATCTAAAGTGTAGGGCTCAAGTTTCGATAAAATACGAAAGGTTTGGCCATTGCCTTCAAAGCCGCCGTGGTCGCGCATCATGTAATTTAATGCCACTTCGCCACCGTGGCCGAAGGGAGGATGACCAATATCGTGGGCCAAGCACAGGGACTCTAATAAGCTCATAGAGCAAAGCAGTTGTTTATGTTGTGGATATTTGCGTCTGAGCTGCGCGGCTATGCCAGTGCCAATTTGCGAGACTTCGAGTGAGTGGGTTAATCGGGTGCGATAGAAGTCATTCATGCCAACACCGAGCACTTGAGTCTTGGCCTGAAGGCGGCGAAAGGCGGCCGAGTGGAGAATACGCGCCCTGTCTCTTTGATAGGGGCTACGGTGATCAAAGCGCCGTTGTTTATCTTCACCATGACGGCGTTCTTGCCAAACACTTGAAGTCATATGCATTCCTAGCGAGAGTGGAAAATCAAAGCATCTTGTTAATTTCGTCTAAATTCAAGGTGAAACTGGGCACAAAGCAGCTCATAAAATACTGTACTGCGGGATCTGGATTTGTCGCCAGCATGTCTTCGAGACGCTTACGGGCAGTATTGAATTCACTGTTGCCAGCGCGGTTTTCCTCAAGGCATTTAAGATAGGCACACAGAGTATCAGCCGATTTCACTATGGTCTTGTAAACGGGATCGGCGTAATCGCTGATGAACAGATTGCGATAATCTTCTTTAAATTCCTCAGGTACCATATCTAACATGCGCTGCTCGGCAATCGCCTCAATCTTTTTATACTCGGCTTCAATTTCTTTATTGAAGTATTTCACTGGCGTCGGTAAGTCACCGGTGAGAATTTCACTGGCATCGTGAAAAATCGCCAGACTCGTGGCTTGATGGGGATCGAGCGTCGTGCCGAATTTCTTATTACTAATGATCACTAGTGCATGGGCTACCATGGCAACTTGAAGCGAGTGTTCTTGAACATTTTCAGTGCGAACGTTGTACATCAAAGGCCAGCGTTGGATAAGTTTCATGCGAGCTAAATGGGCAAATAAGTGACTCATAGTTTTCCTGTTAAAAGTGGGCAAGTATATGACTTATGGTTTGCCAGCTAATGAGTGAATAGAAAGGCGACAAGCTGCATTGGAAGACATGAAACGAGTGAATAGGCAGTATTGACGCTAATGAAGTCTTAGATTATCACAGCCTTGGATGACACGTGAGCATGAGCGTAGAGGATTTAAATAAATAGCTAAAAATAAAGCGACCACTAGGATCGCTTTATGTCTCAAACCGTTAAAGGGATATTCTATTGTCGATAGTTTTCGAGGAAGGCACCAAACTCGGTAAATGCTTTCTTCAGATCTTCTTTATAGGGCAAGAAAACCACTCGTAAATGGTCGGGATCAGGCCAGTTAAAGGCCGTGCCGTGCACTAACAGAATTTTCTTTTCTCTGAGCAAATCCAGCACTAAACGCTCATCATCCCTTAGGTTGAATTTCTTCATATCCAGTTTCGGGAAGGCATAGAGTGCGCCCTTGGGTTTTTTAACGCTCACACCTGGAATTTGGTTAAGTAATTCGTAACAGGCATCCCTTTGGACTGTGAGGCGGCCATTAGGCAAAATAAGCTCGTTAATACTCTGATAACCGCCGAGCGCGGTTTGAATCGCATGTTGATTGGGCACGTTTGCACAGAGGCGCATCGAGGACAGCATTTCTAAGCCTTCGATGTAACTTTTAGCTGCCTTAAGATTGCCAGATAACATCATCCAACCAACACGAAATCCTGCTGCACGATAAGCCTTTGATAAACCGTTAAAAGTAACAGTTAAGATATCATCTGATAGACCCGCAGCAGGAATATGCTTGGCTTCGTCGTATAAAATTTTATCGTAAATTTCATCGGCAAAAAGGATCAGATCATGTTGACGACAAAGTTCAACTACTTGCAGCAGTAATTCTCTGCTGTATACCGCTCCGGTTGGGTTGTTCGGGTTAATCAGCACTATGCCGCGAGTACGTGATGAAATTTTACTTTTAATGTCGTTGAGATCGGGGAACCAGTCCGCTTCTTCATCACAGCGATAATGCACAGCCTTGCCGCCCGCGAGATTCGCCGCAGCCGTCCACAGGGGATAGTCTGGTGAGGGGATTAAGATCTCATCATCGGTATTTAGCAAGCCTTGCATTGCCATCATAATGAGTTCTGAAACGCCGTTGCCTATATAGATATCTTCGATATCGACACCAAAAATCCCTTGGGCTTGATAATGCTGCACTATGGCCTTACGGGCAGAGAATAATCCTTTTGACTCACAGTAGCCTTGGGCACTGGGTAAATTGAGGATCACATCGCGCACAATTTCTTCAGGCGCTTCGAAACCGAAGGGGGCCGGATTACCAATGTTGAGTTTGAGGATTCGATGCCCCTCGTCTTCTAAACGTCGGGCTTCCTTGTGCACTGGGCCGCGGATGTCATAGCAAACGGTATCCAGCTTGTTGGATTTGATGATAGGGCGCATTTACACCTCGGAACATGCATAAAGTTTTGGCTTAAGTTAGCGCACCATAACGAAATTTCATTGCAGATGAAAGGGGGGATAAGCACAGAATTGCGCTTTTTTTATAAATATCGCTCAGTTAAATATGCTTTAACAGTCGATTAAAGAAATCTGCACAAGTTTTATATTCTGATATTGGTATGATTTTGAGATTGTTTATCTATTGGGTCGGTAGGGAATCTTGTTTATGTTTTTTCATTTCGAAAGATGAAAATGCGTTTTCATTAGCTGACTCATATTTGATTTCTCTATATTAGCCATATCAATCGTGACAGAAGTAAATGTATTTTAGCGGATACTTAATGGTTGATTTTTAACCACAGATTTTTGATAAGGTAAACTTATGCAAGCGGCATTTTATCTTGTGATAATTAGGCATATTTATTGAATGCTTATTAAGCTAAGAAGATCATAAATGTTTAAGTTACAATGGCGTTAAAAGTCTTATATATTATACGGTTATGTAAAATTGTCTCGCGGGAAATAAATTTATTTTCTATCAAGTTAAATTTATAGTTGACTCAATATTCGATGCGCTTTATTTTCTGCGCGATGTTTTTGGCAAGGCACCTTAGATAGCAAGCAATTAGCGGGTTTTATCTTCAGGGTTAGTCATCATGAAGCAGCTGTGTTGACGTTCTGAATCGTGTTGATTTCAGACGTTATTCTAAAACCATTTGCCTTTTAGGCGATTTATTTAGAGGACCTAAGTGCATGTCTGAACCGACAGCGTTAAGTCTCATTCCACCTTTGGTGGTATTGGTGTTAGCTATTTGGTTACGCCGTCCTATTTTATCTTTGATCATAGGTGCGGTAACCGGTTTCCTGTTACTCGATCCCAGTCAAGTCTTAAACAATTTTGCTAGTGTGTCATTGAAGGTTATGGCCGATGAAACCATAGGTTGGTTGATTCTGGTGTGTGGTGGTTTTGGTGCGCTCATCGCACTTTTAGTACGAACTGGCGGCGCCTTAGCGTTTGGCCGCAATGCACTTAAATTGGCGAAAGGACCTAAATCTTCCTTATTAATGACTTTTATCCTTGGGATCGTGATTTTTATCGATGACTATCTCAATGCGTTGACCGTGGGTGAAACCATGAAGCGTGTAACGGATAAATTTAAAGTGTCCCGTGAAATGCTCGCCTATGTCGTGGACTCCACCGCCGCGCCCGTGTGCGTGTTAGTGCCATTATCGACTTGGGCGGTATTTTTTGGTGGATTACTGGTGGATAACGGTGTGGCAGCCGAAGGTCAAGGCATTGCAGTTTATATGCAAGCCATTCCTTACATGCTTTATGCTTGGTTAGCTGTGGCTATGGTGCTACTTGTCGCATTAGGTATTGTGCCCGCCATTGGTCCAATGAAGACTGCGCAGCTGCGCGCTGCCCAAGGTGAACCCGCGGAAGCGCAAGTGGATTTCGACCAAGTTCAAACTTCGGATGAATATGCGGTTAAAGCCATAGAAGAGGAATTTAAGCACGCCGATAATCAGGGCAAACTGCATAACTTTTTAGTACCTATTGGTTTGTTAGTTGCCTTTACCGTGTACTTTGATATCGACGTGTGGAAAGGCTTGCTGGCGACCTTAGTTATCACGATTCCTTATTATGCAGTGCAGCGTTTGATGCCATTTTCAGAGATGATGGACCAAATGATCGATGGCTTTAAAAGCATGCTACCGGCCATTAGCACTGTGATTGCGGCGTTTGTGTTTAAGGATGTGTGCGATCAGTTGTTACTGCCGCAGTATGTCATTGAGTCATTAAGCCCATTTATGACACCTAAATTGCTGCCTGCGGTAGTGTTTTTATCTATGGCTATACTCGCGTTTGCCACAGGTTCGAGCTGGGGTATATTTGCCGTGACGATTCCTATCGTGATGCCATTAGCGCAAGCGGTTGGGGCGGACATCCCATTAGTCATTGGGGCCTTATTGTCTGCATCATCATTTGGTAGCCAAGCGTGCTTCTACTCAGATTCAACCGTATTGGCCGCCCAAGGCTCAGGTTGTAACTTAGTGAGCCATGCTGTGACTCAGTTACCTTATGCACTTATCGCAGCAGTAATAGCATTTATCGGCTTTATTGTGATTGCATAACTTCTGTCACGATTAATATAAGAAACCAGCTACGGCTGGTTTTTTTATGTCTGCCATAATTAGGTTAGACGGCTAGAGTGAGTAAAAGGTGAATAAAGAGTGATGAGGCTTGAACTAGGATAAACACGATTACACTGTTAAATGAAGATTTCCAACTGATGTCAAATTATATTTTACGAAATTGTCATTTATATTTTACATATTTCATCATCGCCATGTAGCTTTTCAAATCAAAGCCTGATTATACTTTGCATCCTTCAGGGCATTATTTTCAACATTAGTGGCAAACGAATCAAATGGACTCAACTCTTCTTACTGCGTTTTTCGAGCACGGCACAATACGTGATGTCGAGTGTTTATTCCCTGATATTTCAGGCTATCCAAGGGGAAAGCTTATGCCAGCCCGAAGTTTTGCTCAGGGTGCTGAATTACGTATTGCCCAAGCGATTTCGATGCAAGCGATTACCGGTGAGTATTCCTACGATCCTGTTTTCCCTGATGCTGATCCTGATCTTTTACTCGTCCCCGATTACAGCACTCTCAAGATGATCCCATGGAGCACAGTGCCGCGCGCATTTGCCATCCATGACTGCGTATTACTGGATGGTAATTTATGTCCATTTGCGCCGCGCTCTATGTTAAAAAATGTGCTGGCTCGTTACCAAGCCTTGGGGTTAACCCCTGTGGTGGCACCCGAGATTGAATTTTATCTTACGGAGGCGAATACCGATCCGAGTGTTCCGTATCAGGCGCCCATTTCAAAAAGTGGCCGAGTTGAAAATGGTCAATCCGCGTTTAGCATGAATATGCTCAATGAACTCGCACCATTTTGGGATGAGTTTAATGCCGCCATCGATGCGATTGGGATTAAAGGTGATACTTGGATCCATGAAATGGGGCTATCACAATATGAAATTAACTTAGTGCATGGTGATCCGTTGGCTCTTGCAGATCAAGCCTTTATGTTCAAATATGCCGCGAAAGAAATCGCCATAAAACATGGTTTGAATGCGATTTTTATGGCAAAACCCATAGCGGGTCAACCCGGCAGTTCTATGCATTTACATCAAAGTGTCGTCGATGAGAAAGGTCATAATATTTTCAGCCATGCAGATGGTAGCGACACTGACCGTTTTCACCACTACATCGGCGGATTACAAAAGTATCTACCTGATTTAATGTTGTTATTCGCACCCAATATCAATTCATTTAGACGTTACATTTCCGGCAGTCAAGCGCCGATTAATTTAAGTTGGGGCGTTGATAATCGCACCACTGGCTTACGTGTGCCATTGAGTGCTCCGGTGGCGAGACGGGTAGAGAATCGCATTGCGGGCGCCGATGCTAATCCGTACCTGATGATTGCCGCATCTTTGGCAGCGGGCCTTGCCGGAATAGAAGAAAAATTATCGCCAAGTGCACCAGAAACCGGGAGCGCCTACGATAGCAGCCATGACCTAGCGCAGACATTTTTAGCTGCGTTAACGCAAATGCGCCAAAGTGATTCGGCACGACGCTTACTCGGGGACGATTTTGTCACTGGCTTTGTATCGGTGAAGGAAATTGAATTCCAAAGTTATTTGAGTGAGATAGGGGCTTGGGAGCGACGTTTCTTAGGGCCGCAATGCTAACGCTTTTATGAATAAGGGAATTATTACTTATAAAAGTTTTACCCCTTCAATGACTTAAGAGTCTTAAAAATGTTCAACTAAAAAATAGCAACAAAAAAGCCAGTGCAAGCACTGGCTTTTCTTTGTCTGGAAACGAGAAGGGCGATTAAACGCGCTTCTTGAATTCACCAGTACGAGTGTCGATTTCAATTTTGTCGCCTACTTTCACGAAGTCAGCAACACTTACTGTGCCACCGCCAGTGATAGTCGCTGGCTTCATTACTTTACCTGAAGTATCGCCACGAGCTGAAGGCTCAGTGTAGATCACTTCACGGACGATAGTGGTTGGCATTTCAACAGAGATAGCTTTGCCATCATAGAAAGTCACTTGGCAAGTTTCTTCCATACCGTCAACGATATAAGCCGCTGCATCACCTAGGTTTTCAGCTTCTACGTCGTATTGGTTGTATTCTGCATCCATGAATACAAACATAGGATCTGCAAAGTAAGAATATGTGCAGTCAAGACGATCTAGGATGATGTCTTCTAACTTATCTTCACCTTTGAAAGTCGTTTCAGTACCAGAGTTAAGCAGTAAGTTTTTCAACTTTAACTTAACGATAGCAGCGTTACGGCCAGAACGAGTTGTTTCAGTTTTCTGCACAACCCATGGGCTGCCATCTAACATGATCACGTTACCAGGACGGATTTCATGAGCAGTTTTCATTACACTATTTCCTATATTTAGATTTTTCTGTTTTCGCGCAGTATCTTAGCTGTTTTTAACGAACTGAACTAGTCGAGTAGCGAGATCTGCAGCATTTAATGCATTAATTGGCCATTGTTTAGCATGGTGATGCAACAAGGGCAAATTAACAGGATTAAGGTTTTGCCAGTTAAGGCTCACGGCTGATTGCTGTGCTTGGTTGAACGCGAGATTCAATTCAGACCAATAACAAGCAATTTTAGGTGGCAGATTATCGCAGTAAAGTTTGAGAAAAGCTTCTAATTTTACGAGGTGATAATCATCTTCTTGGGGATAAATGTGCCAAATGAAGGGTTTTGCGGCCCATTGGGCACGTAAAAAGGAATCTTCACCGCGCACGATATTAAAATCACAGCTCCAGAGCAGGCGATCAAACCCCTGTTGGTCTGTCATAGGTAAAATGTGCAGGGTTAAATTGCCATGATTTATCTGTTGACCCGGCACTAGAGCGGCAATTTCACAGGGCAGTAAATGTGTCAGACTGTTTAAGCTACGCCCCTTGGGGATCAGCGCATGGATTTTTTCTACCGATTGCTGCCATAACTCACATAATGCGGGTAGCGCCTCGGTCTCATAGCTAAAAACGCTAATAACAGTGTCTTGTGCCTGAATGTCCTTAAGACCTAGATCAGTAAAAAGCTGCAATTTATTGGCAGTATCAGCTTGCCAAGCATCACGCTCTGCAAACAAATTTTGCTCGCAAATGAGTCCACCCGTTTTGGCGCTAAAACCGGGAAAGTAGAAATACTTCTTCAAACCATTGGCTTGTAACGATGGCAAACCATGGCAGCCTTCAACCCAATCCTCAGCACTTAAATACTCTAAATTCAGCCAGACAGGTACAGATTTTGGGGCGTTCTGATGTAAATAAACCAGCTGCGCTTTTACCTGTTCGGGTAATTCACAGGCAAAGGCTTCGATGAGCACAGCTCCTGCGACAAACGCTACAGGCAAACGCTCTTTCCAATGAATAATATTCACACCATTGAAGGTTTGAGTGGCTTTTAGTGGTTCAAGTGTCGGTAAAATATGGGAGAAGCTTGCGAGGTCGTCGACCCACAAATTAACTGGAATGTGGTACTCATTAGCCATTTGTTTGGCTAAACGCCAAGTGACGCCAATATCGCCATAGTTATCGACGACGGTACAAAAGATATCCCAATGGGTGGAGCTGGGTGTGTTGGTCATGAGTGTGGTATGTCGTTATTCTTAGTTACAACAAGTAGATAGTTGCAACAAGTAGAAATATATGCATAAAAAAAGCGGCGTTAAGCCGCTTTAATCAAATGGTTAACAGAATTAATCTTCTAATTCAGCTAAACACATTTCTTCGTAAATTTGCTTAACCCAAGCATCAACACGTTCTTCAGTCAGCTCTGGCTGGCGATCTTCATCGATACCTAAACCAATAAAGTGGTCGTCATCGACTTGACCTTTAGAGGCTTCAAAATTGTAGCTTGCAGTTGGCCAATGGCCGATGATGATGCCACCACGGGCCTGAACAATATCGCCAACCATGCCCATAGCATCAAGGAAGTACTCAGCGTAGTCTTCTTGATCACCACAACCAAAAATAGCGACAAGTTTGTCAGTAAAATCAATTTGCTCTAATTCAGGGAAGAAATCATCCCAGTCACATTGCGCTTCACCGTAATACCAGGTCGGGATGCCGAACAGCAGCAAGTCATACTCTGCAATCTGTTCTTTGGTACTTTTGGCGATATCTTTCACCTCAACCATTTTTTTACCCAGTTTTTTCTGGATCATCTTGGCTACAGCTTCGGTGTTACCTGTGTCGCTACCGAAAAAAAGACCTACAGTTGCCATTGTCTATCCTTTAATGTCTAGTTCACTTATTAGGTTAATCTTGCTGGTACTCGTTCAGCACTCAACTTGTTGCTGAAGAATTAATTCGATTAACTGGCTACGGCTGATGTTACTGGCCAATGCCTGCTCATTCAAGGCGTCATACAAATCTTGTGACACCTTTAACTCTATTCGCTTTAATCCGTTGGCTTTATCGCGCTGGATTTGATTGCGTTTGTTGACCTTAAGCTGTTGGCTACGGGACAAAGGATTACTTCTTGGGCGGCCCCGGCGCTTTTCATTGGCAAAAAGGTCAATAGTGGTTCTGTCTGTCGCTTCTTTTGCCATGTTCTTATTGTTAACCGATCCCTGAGCCTTCCCAAGTGATCTGGATAATACCTTTTACAATAAACCCGGCGCAGCCGAGAAATAACACTAACCAAACAATAAATCGACCAAATTTTGGCACGTTACCTTGTTTAAGCACATCGTGGATGGCCATGCCGATAAAGAAAAATATCGAGGCAAAAAACAGGTTCAGGCCGATGGTTTCAATTTGTTCCATGTACTGAGATAACATACTTTCTTAGTCCTTGAGAGTGTTCTAAGGCCAAAAGAGGCGCGAATATATCACAACAAGATGGCGGCTGCCATATGCTTTCGGTCGAGTTTGCTGCTGATTTACATTGAATGTTTGTCAATAAATTCAGACACGATCCGGTTAAAAATGACGGGTTTTTGCGCATGCAACCAATGACCACATCCTTCAAGTGTTTTTGCCTGTGCCGCGGGGAATTGCGCCATGATAGCGCTTCTGTGCTCGCTAGTGACATAATTTGAGTCGCCGCCGCGAATAAACAGACTTGGTCCAGCATAGCTTTGTACTGGATTTAGTGTCTGATTTTGCCAGCCAATAATATTAGGATAACAAGCCTTTAGACCACTTAAGTTCATTTTCCAACGAAAACCAGTATCAGTGCGTTGTAGATTTTTGAGTAAAAATTGTGCCGTTGCTTCGTCAATACCATTGTCAATTAAGTGGTTTAGGGCAAAGCGTCTGTCGGTATGGCCTTCTAAGGGCAGGCTTTCTAATGCCGCAAACACTGTGTCGTGTCTTGGCTCATAGGCGACGGGGGCGATATCGGCTGCCACCATACTGATAATGCGCTCAGGAAAGGCTAACGCCGTCGCCATGGCGATTTTACCCCCCATGGAGTGACCCACAATATGGGCGCGTTCAATAGCCAGTTCGTCGAGCAAGCTGATCATTGCAGTGGCGAGGCGAGGGTAGTCCATTTGATCCCAATGCTCACTTAAACCATGATTGGGCACATCGACACGAATAACTTGATACTGATTTTCTAATACTTGCCCTAGACCTTTGAGGTTATCTAGATTACCGAACAAGCCGTGGATCAAGAGCACTGCGGGTCCTTGGCCTGTAGAAACAAAGTTCATGGTGATTCCTGTTGGAGATTTTTAGCTTAGCGTGACGCGAATTGTGCCCTTAATGCCGTTGGCTTGACAAGTCAGTTGCTATTTCTATAGTGGGGGCGGCCAGTAACTTGTGTGCTTTTTCGGCAATTGTCGATTAACTGCTAGTTTGCTGTGCTATTTCCCGCACTTTTAGAATAATGGCGCTTTATCAGATTGATAGAGATAGATACACTGGTAACAGATCGCAATGATCTGCCCCGATCGCTGTGGTACACTTTTTTCGGTTAAGCCTGTTGAATAACAAAGGATAATTAAGGTTATGAAATATATCGAAGTAGATGAAGAGCTCTATCGTCATATTGCCAGCAAAACAGAACGAATTGGTGAGAGCGCCTCTGACATTCTTCGTCGATTACTCGGCCTGTCCGTCGATGCGGTCGAACAACCTCAGCCTTTGGCGATTAGCCAACCGAGCCTTGAAGCTGAACCTATTCAGCCCGTCGCGGCGCAAACAGTGCCAGCAGTGAATGATTTTAGTCGCTTAGTCGATGAACATCAGTTATCGCAGCAAAAAGGCGCAGTAGGTCGTTTTCTGTTTTTGCTCGAAAGTTTGTATCAATTAGCCCCAGAGCAATTCTCACAAATTTTGCAGATCCAAGGGCGCGATCGTTTGTATTTTGCTCGCTCTAAGGAGCAACTGCTCGAAGCGAGTGCTTCGGCTAACCCAAAAGAAATTGGTACAAGTGGTTTCTGGGTAACGAGTAACAACAATACCGCCAAGAAACGCACTATTTTATCGGAAGTTTTAGTGCAATTTGGTTGTGATGCGACAGTAGCAGCGGGTATCGCCGAGCGCGTTTAATCCGCGGATGAGCCAAGTTAGTACGACATTTTTCTACTTTTTCTAATTGTAATTGAGTGCAGGAGAGCCATCGGTGGCAATACATCAAAGGGCAGGACAAATCGCTAATCAGACGGATCTGGTCAATATTCCAAAACTGATGAGCCATTATTACAGCATCACGCCAAATATGGATGACGTACAACAACGCGTCACCTTTGGCACTTCTGGGCACAGAGGCTGCGCCTTCAATGGCAGTTTTAACCAACAACACATTTGGGCGATTACCCAAGCTGTAGTGGACTACCGTCAATCGGCAAATATCGATGGGCCGCTGATCCTTGGGATTGACACCCATGCGTTATCCTATGCGGCCTATTTGTCGGCAATTGAAGTGCTGGCGGCAAATAAAGTCACAGTGAAAATCCAACAGAACGACGGATTTACACCTACGCCAGTGGTTTCCCATGGGGTGATTTGCGCCAATCGCGAAGCCAATATTACGGGTGCTGCATTGTCCGATGGTTTGATCATTACGCCTTCCCACAATCCGCCTCAGGACGGTGGCATCAAGTACAATCCACCCCATGGTGGACCGGCCGAAGGTAATATCACGGCTTGGATTGAATCGCGGGCCAATGATTACCTGCGCCAAGCATTAGTTGGCGTGCAAAAATCAGCCTATGCCGATGCGCTGACTTCGGGTTATGTGCAAGCCATTGACTTGATTACACCCTATGTGGCTGATTTAGAAAATGTTATCGACATGCAGGCGATTGCCAACGCTAAGCTGCGCATCGGCGTTGACCCGCTCGGTGGTTCAGGGATTTTCTATTGGGCACCGATTGCCGCGCGTTATGGGCTCGATATCACGTTAGTTAATGATAAAGTTGACCCAAGCTTTAGCTTTATGCCGCTGGATAAAGACGGCAAAATCCGCATGGATTGCTCATCTCCCTACGCGATGGCCGGGTTACTCGCCCATAAAGAATCCTTTGATTTATGCCTTGGTAATGATCCCGACTATGACCGTCACGGCATAGTTTGCCCTGGTACGGGTTTGATGGATCCGAATCATTATCTTGCGGTCGCTATCGATTATTTACTGACACACAGACCAGATTGGAGCGATACCTTAGCCATAGGTAAAACCTTAGTATCGAGTGCGCTTATCGATAAAATCTGTGCTTTCCACGGCAAAAAGTTACTCGAAGTGCCAGTGGGCTTTAAGTGGTTTGTCGACGGTTTAGCCGAAGCCACAATCGCCTTTGGCGGTGAAGAGAGTGCTGGCGCGGCATTTTTACGCCGTGATGGCAGTACATGGTGCACAGATAAAGACGGCTTCATTTTAGGGTTACTTGCCGCAGAAATTCTTGCGGTGACAGGGAAAACCCCAGGTCAGCGTCACCGAGAGTTAGTAAAACAATTTGGCCAAAGTTTCTATAAGCGTATCGATAGCCCAATCAGTCTTGAAAACAAAGCCAAGTTTGCTTTGCTCAATGCTGACACCTTAAATGCCACTGTGCTTGCCGGTGAGACAATCGAAAACGTGTTAACCCATGCGCCAGGCAATAATGCGGCGATTGGCGGCATCAAAGTTACCACAGCTAATGGGTGGTTTGCGGCGCGTCCATCGGGCACTGAAGCGTTATTTAAAATCTACGGCGAAAGTTTTATCAGTGAGCAGCATTTGGCTGAGATCATCAAAGATGCGCAGGCATTAATTGATAAGGCGCTAAACGCTTAATGCAGCAGTAGGTTTATAAAGTATCAAAAAACAAACGCACTCAGATTTGAGTGCGTTTTTGTTTGTATCTAATTCAGCTGTGAGTAGTTGATCTAATACTGATTTGACTGTATTTAGTACTCGATATGACAACTCGGTAAGTTATTCTTATCGATGTAATTTTGGTGATATTCCTCAGCAACATGGAACTGTTGCAGTGGCACTATTTCAGTGACGATATGGCGTAATCCCCAACGGCCCGAGCGGGCAAAAGCTAACTTTGAGGCTTCTGCGGCCGCTTTTTGCTCTCGGTCGTGGAAGAAAATGGTACTGCGATATTGAGTGCCAATATCTCCGCCTTGCATGTTCAGACTCGTTGGATTGTGGTTTTTCCAAAATACATCGAGCAAGTCTTCATAACTGACAAGGGCGGGATCGAATTCCACTTGCACCACTTCGGCATGGCCCGTTTTGCCTTTTTTGACTTCTTCATAGGTTGTCGCCGCATTATTGCCGCCCATATAGCCGCAGGTGGCATTCGATACGCCGTTCACTTGTCTAAAAAAATACTCTACGCCCCAGAAACAGCCGGCACCAAAGGTTGCTAACGCCATAATTAAATCCAATAGAAGTCTAGATGGCTAAGGATTGTGATAAAACTTGAGTGCAAAAGCAAGCCTCAAGCTGGAATATTTATCATGGGAAATTCTTAGGGAATGTCCTGAGAATTTAACAATCAGCTTAGTTGAATGTCATTCCGCTTAAAACTGGGTCCTACGGCAATAAATGTCTGAGAACAGCACTAAAAACATGTGTTAGTATTGAAGCCGTTTTTTAGGTGCGAGTGAGACTAACCGCGGTGAGAAAAATGCTTAAGAGGTTATTTACTGCCAGCACTTATGTTATTGCGCCAATACTGTTACACACCATTATAAGGAGAATTCTGTGTTACAAGCTCTGTTAGATTCAAAGGATTTTTTAGCGCTCACCTTAGCCCATCCTGAACAGTTCGATGGCGAATTTTCATTTAACTTAGGCGATCATACTCAAGTGGAAGTGTGGGATACCGGTGTTATTGTTTTCGAACCAATACAGAATGAAGGAAAAGATATTGTGCTTTCCTGCGGTGTTCACGGTAACGAGACCGCGCCCATTGAACTCTGCAATAGCTTAATTAAACAACTTCTACAGCAAAAGATCATCGCAAAGCAGCGCACTTTATTTCTCATTGGTAACCCATTAGCGATTAATAACGGCACGCGGATTATTGACGAAAACATGAATCGTCTCTTTAGTGGTGAGCATTCCAATCCACCAGGGTTAGTGAACCCTGAGCGAGTACGCGCAAAAAAACTCGAAGCCTATGTCGATCGTTTTTATACTACGGTTGCCGATGGACGTCAGCGCATCCATTATGATTTGCACACGGCGATGCGCGCCTCGAAGCATGAAAAGTTCGCTATCTATCCCTACCGTCCAGGGCGCGCCTTTAGCGGCGAGCAAATTATGTTTTTAGCCGCAAGCGGCGTCGATACAGTACTTTTCCACCACGAACCGACCACGACCTTCAGTTATTTTTCCTCTGAACGCTACGGTGCCGATGCCTTTACCATTGAGCTTGGCAAAGTGTATCCCATGGGGCAGAACGACATGACGCGTTTTATCGCGACCCATGAAATGTTCATGCGCTTGATCACCGCTAAGCCGTTGGAGCTGGATGCATTTGATGCCGATAAGGTTAACTTGTACCAAGTGTGCCGCGTCATCAATAAACATTTCGATGATTTTGAATTTACCTTCGCAACTGATGTCGAAAACTTCAGATCTTTCCCGAAGGGCTTTGTTTTAGCGCGGGAAGGTGGGCAAGAAATTAAAGTGGAACATGAGTTTGAGTCTGTCGTGTTCCCTAATGCCAAAGTGCCTATTGGCAATCGCACTGTGATTTGCCTGATCCCTGCGGTGAATGCGGACGTGCGTTAGGCTTGTAAAGCAATATATACATGCGTGGCAGGGATAACTTGTGGTTTGAGCTATGCCAATGGTTGATAGGTAGTTTACGTTAACGTAATGTTCGTCGGGCATATTCGTATAAACAGACGCATCAAAACGCTTTGATGCGTAATGAGATAACAAGAGCACAATATGAGCAAAGCAACACTCAACACTGATACAGTGCACCGTGTCGGCTTCTTGGATAAGGCATCGCTACACATTCCTATCCTTCGAATTCTACAAGCCGACGGCACCACTTATGAAACCGCGGTTTTGCCTGTGATAGATGAAACCTTAGCCACTAAAATTTACGATACCTGTGTATTCACTCGGGTACTTGATGAACGTATGCTTGGTGCCCAGCGCCAAGGGCGCATCAGCTTCTACATGACCTGTACGGGTGAAGAAGCAGCGATTGTCGGCAGTGTGGCCGCACTCGATCAAGAAGATGTGATCCTCGCGCAATATCGCGAGCATGCGGCGCTGCGTTATCGCGGCTTTACCACTGAACAGTTTATGAATCAGATGTTCAGTAACGAGAAAGATCTTGGTAAAGGTCGCCAAATGCCAATCCATTACGGCAGTGCGGCATTGCATTATCAAACGATTTCTTCACCGTTAGCCACGCAAATCCCGCAGGCGACCGGTGTGGGCTACAGCTTAAAAATGCAAGGTAAGCGCAAAGTCGCGGTTTGTTATTTTGGCGAAGGCGCTGCATCGGAAGGGGATTTTCATGCTGGCCTAAACATGGCCGCGGTACTGAAATGCCCAGTGATTTTCTTCTGTCGTAACAATGGCTACGCCATTTCAACGCCCACCGAAGAGCAGTTTGCCGGTAACGGTATTGCCAGCCGTGGTGTCGGTTATGGCATGCACACCATTCGTGTTGATGGTAATGACATGTTGGCCGTGTTAGCGGCAACCCAGCAAGCCCGCGCCTATGCGATTGAGCATAATGCGCCTGTGCTGATTGAAGCCATGACTTACCGTCTCGGCGCACACTCTTCTTCAGACGATCCCTCTGGTTATCGCTCGAAAGATGAAGAAGCCAAGTGGCAGCAACACGATCCGGTTAAACGCTTCAAATTATGGCTTATCAACAAAGGTTGGTTGGCTGAAGCGGATGATGTGAAACGGCATGAGAAATATCGTGAAGAAGTATTGGCTGCGGTAAAAGTGGCTGAAAAAATTCCTGTGCCTATGCTGGATGAAATTATTGAAGATGTGTACGACAAGCCGACGCCAGTACTGAGAAAGCAACTCGCCGATCTTAAAGAACATATCAAAAAATATCCGCAAGCCTATCCAAAAAGTGCAGGGAGACTATAAGCCGTGGCTGAAATGAATATGTTACAGGCCGTCAATGAGGCCTTGTCGATTGCCATGCAAGCCGATGAACGCATGGTCGTTTTTGGTGAAGATGTGGGCCACTTTGGCGGGGTATTTCGCGCCACTTCCGGTCTTCAAGAAAAATTCGGTCGCGCTCGCTGCTTTAATACGCCGCTGACAGAGCAAGGTATTGCCGGTTTTGCCAATGGTTTAGCCTCAAATGGCATGACTGCCGTGGCTGAAATCCAATTCGCCGATTATATCTTTCCGGCGTTCGATCAAATCGTCAACGAGTCGGCTAAGTTCCGCTACCGCAGCGGTAATGAGTTCGATGTCGGTGGATTAGTGTTCCGTACGCCCTATGGCGGCGGTATCGCGGGCGGACATTATCACTCGCAATCACCCGAAGCCTATTTTACCCAGACGCCGGGGTTAAAAGTCGTGGTACCACGCAACCCTGAGCAAGCCAAAGGACTGCTGTTGGCGTCAATCCGTGACAAAAACCCGGTGATCTTCTTTGAGCCTAAGCGTTTATATCGCGCATCGGTTGGCGAAGTGCCAGCGGGCGATTATGAAATCGAACTGGGCAAGGCTGAAGTGGTTCGCGAAGGTAAAGACATCACCTTAGTGGCGTGGGGCGCGCAAATGGAAATCCTTGAAAAAGCCGCCGACATGGCCGCTAAAGAAGGGATCTCCTGCGAAGTTATCGATTTACGCACCTTGTCACCCTGGGATATCGATACCGTTGCCGATTCTGTCAAAAAGACCGGACGTTTATTGGTTAACCATGAAGCGCCATTAACCGGTGGTTTTGCCGGTGAAATTGCGGCGACGATTCAGCAAGAATGCTTCTTGTATCTAGAGTCGCCCATTAGCCGCGTTTGTGGTTTAGATACCCCGTATCCACTCGTCCATGAAAAAGAATATATGCCCGATGCGCTTAAGACCTTTGAAGCCATCAAAGCATCAGTGACCTTCTAGGAGTCCGGTATGATTAAAGATTTTATTTTGCCGGACATTGGTGAAGGCGTTGTTGAATGTGAACTCGTTGAATGGCTGGTGAAAGAAGGCGACACTGTCGTTGAAGATCAGCCGATTGCCGATGTCATGACAGACAAAGCCTTAGTGCAAATCCCTGCGCCTTTTGCGGGCGTGGTCACTAAGCTGTATTACGCGAAGGGCGATATTGCGAAAGTGCATGCGCCGCTCTATGCCGTAAAAATTGAAGATGCCGTTGAAATCGCAGGCGAATCTGTTACGGCTGAACCTGCTGCGACGACTGCAAAAGTGACTGAGCCAGTGGCAGTCACAAACGCGACCACGTCATCCCATTCATCAGTCAGCATTGAAGAGTTTTTACTCCCAGATATTGGCGAAGGCATTGTTGAATGTGAGCTAGTCGAATGGTTGGTAAGTGAAGGTGATTGGGTTGAGGAAGATCAACCGATTGCCGACGTGATGACAGATAAAGCGCTGGTGCAAATTCCTGCCATTAAAGCGGGTAAAATTGCCAAACTGCATTATCGCAAAGGTCAGCTAGCTAAAGTACATGCGCCTTTATTTGCCATTGAAGTTGAACAGGCGGCTTTTGCACCTGCAGCGACAACAAATACAGATACAGTGGCCAATGCGGCACCTGCAGCGCAGGCTGTGAATGCAGAGCCTGCTCGTCAAGGTAAAGCCTTAGCCAGCCCCGCAGTTCGTCGTATGGCGCGGTCGTTAGATATCGATTTGAGCCAAGTACCTGGCACAGGAAAGCACGGCCGTGTGTATAAGGAAGACATCACTCGCTTCCAACAAGGCGCGAGCAATGTTTCTGCTCCAAGTGTGGCTCAGGTAAAAGAGGCGCCAGTTCATGCGACTCAAGCATCTCAAACCCAAGTTCCAACATCCATAGTGACTCAACGCGCTGACACGGTTGAGCCTATTCGCGGCGTAAAAGCTGTGATGGCACGCATGATGGTGGAATCTGTGTCGAGCATTCCGCACTTTACCTATTGCGAAGAGTTTGATTTAACAGACTTAGTTGCATTGCGTGAAAGCATGAAAGTGAAGTATTCGTCTGATGAAGTGAAGCTGACCATGATGCCTTTCTTCATGAAGTCAATGTCGCTCGCGTTAGGTCAGTTCCCTGTGATGAACAGTCAAGTGAATGCTGATTGCACTGAACTAACTTACAAGGCACGTCACAATATCGGCATGGCAGTGGATTCTAAAGTCGGTCTCTTGGTGCCCAACATCAAAGATGTGCAGGATAAGAGCATTTTAGAAGTGGCGGCAGAAATCACCCGCCTGACCCAAGCTGCCCGCAGCGGCCGCGTGGCGCCAGCGGATCTGAAAGACGGCACTATATCTATTTCTAACATTGGCGCTCTAGGTGGCACAGTGGCGACGCCTATCATCAACAAACCTGAGGTGGCGATTGTGGCCTTAGGTAAGTTGCAAACCCTACCACGCTTTAACGCGAAAGGGGAAGTCGAAGCCCGCCAAATCATGCAAGTGAGCTGGTCAGGTGACCATAGAGTGATCGATGGCGGCACCATTGCTCGCTTCTGTAATCTGTGGAAACAGTATCTTGAGCAGCCTCAAGAGATGTTATTAGCGATGCGCTAAGCCACTGGCACGAATAACTGACACTAAAAGGACGCTAAAAGCGTCCTTTTTTATTTGCTTTGCACAAATGGGTTAATCTTTTGATCCCGATTACGTATAATTCCCGAACGTAGTTATCCTGATGGATGTGTTATGAGTCAGTTAGCCCCCAGCCCATTTGCTCCAACAATAGAAACCATTGATTACCCGTTTCCGCCTAAACCAGTGCCTTTGTCCGATGCGCAAAAAGCCGATTACAAGGCGCGTATCAAGCAACTGCTCATTGAAAAAGATGCCGTTCTGGTTGCCCACTATTATACCGATCCTGAAATCCAAGCCCTTGCCGAAGAGACTGGCGGCTGCGTTTCAGACTCCTTAGAAATGGCGCGCTTTGGCCGCGATCACCCAGCAAAAACCTTAATCGTTGCTGGGGTCAAGTTTATGGGCGAAACCGCCAAGATTTTAAGCCCAGAAAAAACCATTTTAATGCCGACCTTAGAAGCAACCTGTTCATTGGACTTAGGTTGCCCAATCGATAAGTTCAGCGCTTTCTGCGACGCGCACCCAGATCATACTGTGGTGGTTTACGCCAATACTTCGGCTGCGGTTAAAGCGCGCGCCGATTGGGTGGTGACCTCCAGTATTGCCCTTGAAATCGTAGAGCACTTAGACAGCGAAGGCAAAAAGATCATTTGGGGACCCGATCGTCATTTAGGCAGCTATATTGCCAAGCAGACGGGCGCCGACATGTTGATGTGGCAGGGCGATTGTATCGTTCACGACGAGTTTAAATCTAATGCGCTGCGCGATATGAAAAGCGTTTACCCAGATGCGGCTATTCTTGTGCATCCTGAGTCGCCAGCCAGTGTGGTGGCGATGGCCGATGCAGTTGGCTCGACCAGTCAACTGATTAAAGCAGCGCAGACCATGCCAAATGAGCGTTTTATCGTGGCAACCGATCGCGGCATTTTTTATAAAATGCAGCAGGCGGCGCCAGGTAAAATTTTAATTGAAGCGCCAACGGGCGGGAATGGCGCAACCTGTAAGAGCTGTGCCCACTGTCCTTGGATGGCGATGAACGGTTTGCAGGCAATTGAAGCGTCACTCGCCGACAGCGATAAAACCACCCATGAGATTTTTGTGGATGAAGACTTAAGAGTTAAAGCGCTTATCCCACTGACGCGTATGCTGGATTTTGCCAAGACACTGAATATGAAAGTGAAGGGTAATGCCTAAGCCCATTATTTAGCTTTTCTTCAGCCTAATAAAAATCCCCGCCATAGAGTGGGGATTTTTATGTCTGTTGTTTTTATTAAAACTAAGGCAATAAAAAGCCCCGCAAATGCGAGGCTTAATTGAGTAACGCGGAATCTAGTGACTAGATTACTTTACGCTTACTTACTTGGCGTTCATCAGGGCAACCGCGTTATCTAACATACGGTTACTAAATCCCCACTCGTTATCATACCAAGACATCACTTTCACTAAACGACCGTTTACACGGGTTTGAGTTGCGTCAAAGTTTGAAGAAAACGCATTGTGGTTAAAGTCGATAGACACCAATGGCTCTTTGTTTACCGCTAACACTTCGCTCAATGGCGCAACGCTGGCAGCACGTTCAATAATGGCATTCACTTCTTCAACTGTAGTGTCACGGGCAGCGATGAAAGATAAATCCACGAGTGATACGTTAACTGTAGGTACACGAACCGCTAAACCGTCGAATTTACCTTGTAATTCAGGTACAACCAAACCTACAGCAGCAGCTGCGCCAGTTTTAGTTGGGATCATTGACAGTGCCGCAGCACGGGCACGACGTAAATCTGTGTGGTACACGTCAGATAAACGTTGATCGTTGGTATAAGCGTGAATGGTGGTCATCAGGCCTGATTCGATACCAATCTCGTCATTTAACGGCTTAGCAAAAGGGGCTAAACAGTTTGTTGTACAAGAAGCATTTGAAATCACTGTCATGTCTGACGTCAGCACGTTGTTGTTCACACCGTAAACAACTGTGGCATCGACGTTTTTGCCTGGAGCAGAAATAATCACTTTCTTCGCGCCAGCGGTTAAATGTGGTTGAACGGTTTCTTTAGAAGTGAAGATACCGGTACATTCGAACACCACGTCTACTTGCAACTCAGCCCATGGTAGTTTTGCAGGATCACGTTCTTGGAAAGTGAGGATCTTATCGCCATTCACATAAATAGCTTCGGCATCATGGTCAACTTTCGCATTGAAACGACCATGAACAGAATCGTATTTTGTCAGGTGAGCGTTGATTGAAGCGTCGCCTAAATCATTAATAGCGACAATCTTGATTGGATAAGCTTTTTCGCTTTCGTACAAGGCGCGTAATACGTTTCTACCGATACGGCCATAGCCATTTATTGCTACACGGATAGTCATCTCATATCCCTCTGGTGATTATAAAATTCAACTGGTAGTAAAATTACCAAACTGACAGCTATCGTCAAGTTAAATCGGCATTTTACCGCTGTCTTGATTAACAAATTAGGTATTTTTTTTACATCGGTCGCGAAATCGCCATTTTTCACGCGTTAATTGGGTAAAAAATTACAAGATGGCAAACATTTTGCCATCAGTTGCTTAGTTTACTTTTTCGACAGGCGCAGGCGGCACCACCTCAGTTACAGTTGGCGCTTGGGCAACCGCTTGAGGATCAAGCCATTGTCTTACTGGACTCATAGAATAAGTGCCCTTTTTTAGCACATCGATAAGGGCTTGGGCTTTTAGATCGAGTTCAGTCGCCAGCGTTTTATTGCCACCGAGCAAGGCTAGCATTTTTTCCTCAGAATACTTCTGCTGCGTAAGTAGTAAATTTGCTTTCGTCAGCATATAGGATTTATCTAAAACTTGTTGCTGGCGATAGGCAGATGCGAGCCCAAGTAACCAGTTAACGTCGAAATCATCGTAATGGATCTCCGCAAAGACTTTAAGATAGAGTTGTTGCGCTTTGATGGCATTTCGATTGCTGTAATAGGTTGCGACTTGGGCAAGTAGAAAGGGGTCAGTCACTTCGCCGGCGTTTTCCTGTTCTAATAATCTATTTAACGCTGCGGTATCGCCAAAGCGAGTCCATTGGTAATAGGACATAAAAGGGTCTTGCCGTTCACGGGTTTGATCTTGTAGTAAACTTAAATTTTGAGTGCTTAGTCTAAAGGCTCTGGCTCTATCTGCTGTGCGATTGGTGTGGATGATATGCTGAACGCCAGAGGCGAGTTCAATACAACGGCTGTAATCCTCAAGGTAGGTTAATTGTGAGTAGAGCTGCTTACCTGTGAGGTTTTCGTTGTCTTTTAACTTGTAGCGGTTTTGGATAAGTTTGGTCTTTTCAGTCAAACACCAGCTGTCCTTATGCAAATCGGCACAAATTTCAGGATTATTTTTACAAATTACTGAGATATTTCGGTCATTATCACAACCGAAAAGACCGAAAAAGCTCATCCCTAAGGTAAATGATGTAATTATTACTAGATTTTGTCTCAAAACACTCTCCAAACGATAATTTTTCTAATAAAATTACAGATTTACAGAAAATATCTTACTGGCAACAAAGCGCGACTTTCATTACAATGGCGCCGACCAAAACAGGGTTTTCCCTAAAACCCGCATTAGATTATTGGTCTTTTCGTCATGTTACTCAAACCTTTCAGTACATTTTATTGAAAAGTGAGATAAAGGATCTGTAAATGAGCGCTGATAAACACCTACAAAGTTGGCAAGAACGTTTTGAAATGGCAGAGGCGATGCAGCCTTTGTTAGGCAAGTTGTACCGTAACCAAGGCGTTGAAGTCGTGGTCTACGGCAAGCCGTTACTCAATGCTTCTACGATTGAAATCATTAAAGCGCACCGTTTAGTTCGTCGTCATGTCGGTGAAAAATTGCGTTTACGCGAGAGTTTCCCCTTCGTTCAAGCTTTGAGCAAACTCGCAGTTAAACAATGTAAAGTGGATATTGGTAAACTCGCTGTCAATTACTGGCGCGACCATACTGATGTCAGCGAAATTGAAAGCTATATGGCAAAAGAATTGGCCGATGCTATCGACCATGCCGATGATGTCGCACCGCGTGACGTCGTGCTTTATGGTTTTGGCCGTATCGGTCGCTTATTGGCACGCTTGCTGATTGAACGCACAGGTCGCAGCAATAAGTTAAGGTTACGCGCTATCGTTTTACGTGGCGGTAAGAAAGGCGATTTAGAAAAACGCGCGAGTTTACTGCGTCGTGACTCAGTCCATGGCCCTTTCAATGGCTCTGTTGAAGTTGACGAAGAGAACAACGCCATCATAGCCAACGGCACTTATATCCAAGTGATCTATGCTAATTCACCCGACGAAGTGGATTACACTAAATACGACATCAATGATGCATTGATTGTTGATAATACAGGTATTTGGAAAGATGAAGCGGGTCTTGGTTTACACCTTAAGAGCCCAGGTGCCAGCAAAGTATTACTGACGGCTCCTGCAAAAGGCGCGATTAAGAACATTGTTTACGGTGTGAACGAAGGCGATATTACCCCTGAAGACATTATCGTTTCAGCGGCGAGTTGTACCACCAATGCTATTACGCCAGTACTGAAAGCTGTGAATGATAAATATGGTATCGAGAATGGTCACGTTGAAACGATTCATTCTTATACCAACGATCAAAACCTGATTGATAACTATCATACCGCTGACCGTCGTGGCCGTAGTGCACCATTAAACATGGTGATCACTGAAACGGGTGCAGCAAAAGCGGTTGCTAAAGCTTTACCTGCATTAGCTGGTAAGTTAACTGGTAACGCGATTCGTGTGCCGACGCCTAACGTCTCTATGGCGATCATCAGCATGAACCTGAATGCTGAGACCAGTAAAGATGAGCTTAACGAGTATCTGAAAGATACGGCGCTACAATCACCACTGCAAAATCAAATTGACTACACAGACTCTACTGAGATTGTATCGAGCGATTTAGTCGGTTCTCGCTACGCGGGTGTGGTTGATTCACAAGCGACTATTGCAGAAGGCAAGCGTGCCATTCTTTATGTATGGTATGACAACGAATTTGGTTACAGTTGCCAAGTGGTTGGCGTAATGCAAACGATGTTAGGTTTAATGACGCTATCTCTACCTGCGTAAATTGCCCACGTAGGTTTTGCTCGAGTGATTAATGACTTTGCTTAACCTTTGAATAAAGCGCCCAATAGGGCGCTTTTGTTTTTCTATACTTCTACAATTTTATTGGACTCGACTCCATAGCTCACCATGATCCCTTGTTTATCTGCCGCGTTTAATTAGCGGTAGCATCGGCATCAGTATCGGTACAAAGCCTAAATTGATGAATGAAACATCAACTTTACTGAGGTGTGGCGGTTTATTGGGCAAACGATACGGCTTAGATCATTTTTTAAAAATTGTTGATTGACTCTGAGGTCTAAATCGGTAGAATGCCAATCCGCAGTCAGGGGAAAGCATGCCGAGCATGAGTTCAAATGATTAAGCGCAATGATAGGCGACATTAGCTCAGTTGGTAGAGCGATACCTTGCCAAGGTATAGGTCATCGGTTCGAACCCGATATGTCGCTCCAAATTTTAATAAATTTGGCAGTTTGGGCGCGATGGCAGAATGGCTATGCTGCGGATTGCAAATCCGTCGATCTCGGTTCGACTCCGGGTCGCGCCTCCATAGATTAAAGTATTAATGACACGATTCCCGTCGTTAATATAAAGAGTTTGCCCGAGTGGTGGAATCGGTAGACACAAGGGATTTAAAATCCCTCGCTGGTAACAGCGTGCCAGTTCAAGTCTGGCCTCGGGTACCAAAAAACAGAAAAGCCCTGACTGATGTCAGGGCTTTTTTGCTTTATAACTTCTACACCCACATTTCATGATTCTTAATCTAGTATCACTACAGCTATAGATTGGTTAGGCCCAAGCCCACTATTTTATTCATTCAGTATTGCGACTTCTGACCTGTTTCTTTTCTACAATATAAAACTGAGTGATTTTGTGATCTAGATGTTGTAAATCGCTTTATTTAAGTAATGTCACTATTTGGCTAATAATTGCGTAATAAAATGTACTTTTTATTGTTGAATCGACAATAGTGTAATAATTTCCCTAAGAAGGGACTTAAGTCGCTATTACCCCCTTAAAGACAGTGGTATAAATAAGCCGAAATTTCCCCTACACGCGCATATTAGGATACGTAGTCATGATTTTCTCTCAAGTATTACTCGCACCCGCTGATCCAATTCTTGGTTTAACCGATACCTTTAAAGCTGATCCGCGTCAGGATAAAGTTAATCTTGGTGTTGGCATTTATAAGGATGAGGCAGGACAGACTCCCGTTCTGGCTTCAGTGAAAAAAGCCGAGGCCATTTTACTTGAGCAAGAGAAGACCAAAAACTACTTAGGCATTGAAGGCGTTCAAGCTTATAACCGTGTAGTACAAACATTGTTGTTTGGCGAAGGCAGTGCATTAATTTCTTCTGGCCGTGCTGCCACAGCGCAAGCACCTGGTGGTACAGGAGCACTGCGTATTGCTGCTGAGTTTTTACTGCGTAATACCGATTCGCACACTATTTGGGTGAGCAATCCAACGTGGGCCAACCATCAAAATATTTTTGAAACGGCGGGTTTAACGGTTAAAGAGTACGGTTATTACAAAGCAGAAGCCCATGACATCGATTTCGATACCATGATGACTGACTTGTCTCACGCCAATGCGGACGATGTCGTGCTGCTACACGGTTGCTGCCATAACCCAACGGGTATCGATTTAACGTTGGCGCAATGGGAACTTGTTGCTCAATTGTGTGCTGATAAGAAACTCGTGCCACTGTTTGACTTTGCTTATCAGGGTTTTGGTGCTGGCATTGAAGAAGATGCGGCAGGTCTGCGTTTAGTCGCGTCTAAAGTGTCTGAGTTGCTGGTCGCTAACTCTTTCTCTAAAAACTTTGGTCTATACAACGAGCGTATTGGCGCCGTGACTGTGGTGGCTGAAGATGCTGATGCTGCCGTACGTGCTTTTAGCCAAGTGAAACGTACCATACGCGCCAATTATTCTAATCCGCCAGCCCACGGCGCACTGATCGTCAGCACGATATTAAATGATGCAGCTCTGAAAGCCATGTGGGTGCAGGAAGTCAAAGAGATGCGTGAACGTATCGCCGAAATGCGTACTCTGTTTGTTGATAGCTTAAAGGCTGAGGGCGTGACTCAGGACTTCAGTTTTATTTCTCGCCAAAATGGCATGTTCAGTTTCTCAGGTTTAAACAAAGCCCAAGTGGCACGTTTGAAAGACGAATTTGGTGTTTATATTGTCGGCTCTGGACGCATTAGCGTTGCAGGCATGACTAAGACGAATATGCCTGTCATCTGTAAAGCCATAGCACAAGTGTTGTAATGGTTATTGCAGCCTTATAGACAGACTAAAGGGACATTCCTTTTAGCTTTACAGTATAAAGGACAGCATTTGCTGTCCTTTATTATTTCGATTGAATGATTAACAGGTCAGAGCTAGCAGGCAAGCGGTTGTTGAGTGAGATCATTGAGTCGCAGCAGGGCGCTTAATGCATCTAATAAATTAGCTTGATCATGTAGATTGGGATTATGGCGATTCTTCAACGGAAAATAGTTAATCAGTGGCCCTAAACGCGTTTGTTCACCGTGGCGAAGTACTTTGTGAATAATGGGCTTACCAATCACCTGGTGACACCAAGCGATACGTTGCTCAATGCTAAACCGACCCGCGGGTGAGGCCTCTTCGGCAAGGTTATCGATAAAGATCACCTGCGCTTTAGTTGCAGCGAGGCTTTTCGCGAACTTAGGTAACAGCAGTGGCGGCATGATACTGGTTAAGAAGCTGCCAGGGCCTAGGATAACTAAATCTGCGTGCCGAACGGCCTCACAGGCTTCAAAGGTGGCATCGACCTGTGGCTCAAGGCAGAGCGCGATGGGCGCTTCATTCATACTGTCGACATTAATTTCCCCAAAGACTTTACTGCCACAAGCTTGCAGGGCCACTAAGTGAGTGGGCTGCTCTGACATGGGAATAAGTTGGGTTTCTATCTTAAGTAAGTTACGGATGAGATTAACCGCTTCTAATGGACGAACGCAGAGTTGATCAAGAGCCAGTAAGATTAAATTACCTAAATTATGGCCACTGAGTTCAGTGGCTCCTTGGAAACGGTATTCAAACAATTGCGAGCCAACGGAAGGACGATTAGCTAAATGGGATAAGCAGTTACGTAAATCACCCCAAGCAATGCAGTCTTGTTCGGCTCTCAGTCGACCAGTAGAACCGCCATTATCAGTGGTGGCGACAATCCCTGTAAGGCGGTTGCCTAAAAAATCGAGCGAGGATAATACTCGGCCTAAACCATGGCCTCCGCCGATGGCGACGACACGTTCAAATTGATTTAACATCAAATGCTGCATCTGGGTTTTTCCTTCCTGAATACCCGAAAATTTAATGTCATAGCCATCCATTGTCGCTATAAGCGGGATGACTCATGAGCCGTTGTGCAATGGTGATAACGCTAAGGAACCTTAGTATAAATACTCAGTCAAATGCTTGCATCTATAAATGACGGCGTAATAGCAAGCTCGACTCGATAATGGTGCCTCAGGCGTAATATTGTACCTGAGTTCGTGATCATGATGATGGGCAAATTTCGTGAAATCTGACAAATAGCTTATAATCCGGCCTTTATTTGCCCAATAAGGGCGTTACACCTAAGGTGAATGATTGAAAACGGGTAGAATCGGTTCGTTTACATTGGCATTAGCCATGGTCATAGTGGCGATTTTTGCATTACGAGTTTGGATCATTCCTCACTCGAATGACTCATCCGCTATTGCGCCCCAATTCGTTAGCGATGTCGATCCTGTTACGCAAGTCCCTGACTTTTCAGCGATCAGCGACATTACCGAAAAGAAGAAAGCTTTTTTTGATTTCCTGCGGCCGATTGTTCAGCAACAGAATGCCATTATCTTGATGGAGCGTGGCTTTATCAATGAGATGCTTGCCTTAGTCGATAATGGTAAGAGTTTATCTGATACTGAATTAGCGCAGATCAATGCGTTATTTGATAAATACCAATATCCGGCGCGTAACGTAGATGCTAAGTCATTAGCAAGCTTACTTAAACGTGTCGATATCGTGCCGGAATCTATGGTGTTAATTCAAGCCGCGAATGAATCGGGTTGGGGGAGTTCACGTTTTGCCAGAGAAGGTTTTAACTTTTTTGGTGAATGGTGTTTTACTTCTGGCTGCGGCATAGTGCCGTCCTCACGTGGTTCGGGTAAAAGTCATGAGGTGAAAGTGTTTTCATCGGTCGATGAATCGGTTTCATCCTATATGCGTAATTTAAACTCTAATACTGCCTATGCGTTATTTCGCTCTATTCGAGCAGATTTACGTTCACAGGAGCTAGAGCCAACAGCGGATCAATTGATTTACGGTTTAGTGAATTATTCTGAAAGACAAGAAGCTTATATTGATGAGCTGCTTGATATGTTACGTCATAATGAAAAATATTTGGTGAATGTCGATGTATAAAAAACTGTTGTTTAGTAGCCTGTTTTTGTTGGCAACTAGCGCCGCTGCAGAAACTGTATCCCTTGAATATAAAGGCTTTTATGATAGGTTAAAACAAGTCAATAAAGGCGGTTATCAACTCGTGGAAGTGGCTTTTAGTGTTCCAATGCAAAAGAATTGTTTGATCCAAAGTGGTTCTATTTCCAGTGAAAAAACCTCAACGCCACTGACGTATACTGATGCTCAGCGGTTATTCATTCCCTTAGATGATGATTTAAAAGATCAGCGAGCCTTGGTTAATCTGCATTTCGCTGGCAGCGCTGAGGGATGTGGTATTGCAATGCAAGTGAGAGCAAAACAGACATTAGCCGAGTACGATAAAACGCGCTTACAACAAATCATGACTGAGATGGACACGCTGCTCGGTGCTATGCAAGGCTTCCCGATGCGTTATTTTAGGGAATCCATTACTGGCTTAAACTTTGAATTCTCACCTGAACAAGAAGTCTATGTACTCCTTAATGGCCGTGAAGAAGCGATAAAAGGCAGTTATAAATTAGCCGCTAATGAGCTTGAAAGCATCACCACGCTAAGCTTCAGTGCCCAGCCATTAGTGTTGAGTCCTTGGGTGAAGTAATCATCTTTGTATCTTGAATAGGTGTCTTGAGATAAGCGATTCAGAAGCGCTGGCTCAAAGATAAACTTATTCTGTAGCCATAAAAATGCCCACATTAAGTGGGCATTTTTGTTGTGTTAATTTATCTTGTTTACTTTCGTTGCGTTAACTTCTCTTACTGAATAGGCGCTAAATTCAGTCTAAGTTAGACTTCGTAAGTGTTAACAATATCAATGCGTTTTGCTGCATCCAAATCGATACGACCACTATTGGCGATATCAAGAAAATCGAATGCAGGCAGATTGGCTTCAGCAACATCACCACGCATAGGCGCATCTGGGTCACGTGTTAGAGACACAAAGTCGAACTGTTCACGGTCAACACCCTGTGATGGTGCGGTGTTTTGCATGGCGGTGAAAATCGTTTCAATGCGTCCGGGGTATTGTTTATCCCATTGATTCAGCATGTCTTTGACTGCGGCGCGTTTTAAGTTTTCCTGTGAGCCACACAAGTTGCATGGAATGATTGGAAATTCTTTTAAGCTTGCATATTCTTCGAGATCTTTCTCGCGACAATAGGCTAGGGGACGTATGACGATATTAGCGCCATCATCCGACAGCAGCTTTGGCGGCATTGCTTTCATCTTACCGCCAAAGAACATATTTAAGAACAAGGTCTCGATAATGTCATCCCTGTGATGGCCTAGGGCGATTTTAGTGGCGCCGATACGCTGAGCAAAGCCATAAAGCGTGCCGCGGCGAAGGCGAGAGCATAGGGAGCAGGTGGTTTTACCCTCAGGGATTTTGTCTTTCACTATCGAGTAAGTATCTTTCTCGAGGATGTGATATGGCACATTGAGCTTATCGAGATAGGCGGGCAATACATGTTCAGGGAAGCCAGGTTGCTTCTGATCTAAATTAACCGCAATGATTTCAAACTGAATGGGCGCGCGTTGCTGCAGATTCATCAAAATATCGAGCATGGCGTAGCTGTCTTTACCGCCACTGAGGCAGCACATGATCTTATCGCCATCTTCAATCATATTGTAATCGGCAATCGCGCTGCCCACTTCACGACGAAGCCGCTTCTGTAATTTATTCAGACGGGTAGTTTGTTTTTTTGATAATTCTTCCGGCATAGGATTTGCCGTAACTTCAGATATAGCTTCAAGCATAAAAAAGCGCCCAGTAACACAGTTTCAGGGCGCGTATTATTCCAGCTATCTTTGGCGGGGTAAAGAGCCGCGTATTGCTTAGGCTTCTTCTAACGGTGATTTATAACCGTCGGGCTTTATAGCCAATAAATCGCAGTTGATGCTATCGATAACATGTTCAGCGGTATTGCCTATCAATGCTGCTGAAAATCCGGTACGGCCGACAGTCCCTAGGATCACCAATTCAGCATCAAGTTTTTCAGCAAGCTCAGGGATCACATCCTCTGGTAAACCTTCTTTTACATGGCAATGACTTGGATTAATATCATAAGCGCTCGCAAGATAACTCACGCGCTGCTCATGCTGCATGCGAATGGTTTCGTTGTATGACTGGGCATCAAAGTCAGGAAGCTCGATGGCTAAGTTAACTGGCGTGCCGGGATAACCATTAACTAAATGTACTTCAGCAGAGAACTTTTTCGCCAAATCTTTTGCATGTTCAATAATTTTACCGTTAAGCATTTGATGATCGGTATCTTCGGTTGCCACATTCACAGCACAGAGGATTTTGCCCGCGGCTGGCCAGTCATGGGCTTTCACCATCAACACTGGCACAGGGGCTTTACGCATTAAATGCCAATCAGTTGGAGTGAAAATCACCGCTTTGAGTTTGTCATGGGCATGGGTGCCTTTAACAATCAAATCGTATTGCCCTGAAATGGCATGATTAATAATGCTTTCAAAGGGGCGGTTATGCCAAATGACTTGAGTATCGATATTGAGTTGCAGATGAGTATAAGCGGCGAGTAAGTCTTGGATCCAGGCGAGCCGTTGATCTATGACACCTTGACGCATGGCTTCGCGTTCTTGATTCGACAGAATCGAAGTCATTTCGTAAGAGAAGTCGAAGATAGAAAGAAACACAGTGACTTGAGCGTTGCATTTACTGGCCAAGGCGACCGCTCGTGCAAGGGCAACTTGATTCTCAGTGGTAGGGTCAACCACAACCAGTATTTTTTGATAATCCTTCATGGGAGGTTCCTTTAGTCATAGGCTCAATATCATCATGAGCCTTTGGCAGTGAGCTGTATTGTTCTAGATCAAACTCATTTGAAATTGATTAAAACTCGCTTAAAAATCATGCCTTAATCTGCATGACATGTCTAGCAAGCACAGCTTTCACCATTAAACTGTTATGCTATTGGCGACAATTATTTAGGCTTGACCTCTCACGGTTAATGCTCTTGCGATTGACTATCTCGCGATGCGAGAATTACCCGCTAACAGATTTAGCTCTTGCGAGTCGAGGATAGTGATGTACTTACCCTTAACCTCAATCAAGCCTGACTTTTGGAAGCGTCCAAGTAAGCGGCTGATGGTTTCAACGGTTAAACCGAGATAATTGCCAATGTCACCGCGGGTCATGGTTAAACGAAATTCTTTAGGTGAGAAACCACGACTGCCGAAACGATTTGCTAAATTGCTGATAAACGCTGCTAGACGTTCTTCGGCATTTTTCTTACTGAGCAGCAGGATCATTTCTTGATCGCTCATGATCTCATTACTCATTAGACGCATGATCTGCTGACGTAACTTAGGCATAGTGCCCGAAAGTTCATCGAGGATATTAAAGGGGATTTCACAAACCATAGAGGTTTCGAGGGCCTGTGCAAAACTCTGATGTAACTGAGCGTGAATACCATCAAAACCAATCACATCACCCGCAAGATGGAAGCCAGTTATCTGCTCATCACCTTGCTCGGTAATAGTGTAACTTTTGATGGTGCCAGAGCGGATCGCAAACAGGGATTTCAACGCATCTCCTGACTTAAAAATTTGCTCGCCTTTCTGGATTGGCTTTTTACGCTCAATAATATCATCGAGCTGATCTAGCTCACTTGCATTGAGGGTAAAAGGAATACAAAGGGTACCCATACTGCAATCGTGACAATGGATTGTGCATCCGCTAGCGGCAGGACGACGATTCTTATTTTGTTCAATTGTCATGTTGATTCTCAAGTTAATCCACTGCTGCCATGTTAAACCAATTCACGCACTTGGGCTAGTTTAGCTGCGCGAGTGCGATATATAAAGTTTGACCACCAAAGGCAATTAACAGTAAGCCGCTCAATAGTCTAACGGTTTTCTTTTGTACCCATGCAGCAAGGCGTTTTGCCGCCACGCCAGCACTTAATAGGGCGGGTAAAGTACCCAAGCCAAAGGCTAACATAATCAAGGCGCCTTGGCTGGCAGAGCCAGATGCAACCGACCAAGTTAAGGTGCTATAGACGAGGCCGCAGGGGAGCCAGCCCCAAATGAATCCCGCCATGACTGCTTGGCTCGGATTCTTGATTGGAACAAGGCGCTGCGCTAGCGGTTTTAAATATTGCCATAGCCATTGACCTACACGCTCAATTTGCACTATTCCAACCCAAATTTTAGCGATGTAAAGTCCTGTTGCGATCATCATCAGTCCGGCAATCATGCGCAGGACAATCAGATAAATATCCAGCTCAAATAAGCGACCAAGACCTGCCGACGATGCGCCCACTAAGCCGCCCGCTAAGGTATAACTTAAAATACGGCCTAAATTGTAACTCAGTAAATATTTAAGCTGATGGGCCAGCTGGTTACCTATTTTAGGATGAGGGATTTGGGCGGAAAAAGCGCCCACTAAACCGCCACACATACCAAAACAATGTGCTGCTCCCATCAAGCCGACGAGAAAGGCACCGGTGACATTGTACTCAATCACAAAAGCATGCCTTTTTGCTGATTTTTTATTGCTTGCTGCGCTACGACGTCATCTTTTTCTGCTGTTGACTGAATGGCGGGGGTAGCTAGATGGCCTGGTTTATCAGTATTTTCATCAAACAATATAGAAACACTTTGACGGTCAAGATCATCAAATTGCTCAGATTTCACTGCCCAAAAAAATACCATTACCGCGATGGCGACGAAGATCATGGCAATGGGGATAAGCACATAAATAATTTCCATAATGACCTCTTACTATCTGGTTAAACGTTTTATTGTGATCACACTTTTACCCGTAATAATCTCAGGCTATTACCGACCACAATCAAAGAACTCGCCGACATGCCAATCGCGGCAATATAAGGTGCCACATGACCAGTGACGGCTAAAGGCAAGATAAGGGCGTTGTAACCCAGCGCCCAAGCTAAATTTTGTTTAATAATTTGCGTGGTCAGTTTAGCGACCGCGACAGCTTGGGTGAAACGGGATAGATGATCGCCCAGTAAAATCAAATCGGCACTGTTTTTGGCAATCGCACTGCCACTGCCCATGGCGACCGACAAATCAGCCCCCGCAAGTACAGGCGCATCATTGATGCCATCGCCAAACATCGCCACGCGAGTATGCTGTTGTAATTTCGTTACTAGGGCAAGTTTACCCGCGGGCGTTAATCCGCTGTGCACATCTTCAATTCCCAGCTCTTTGGCCAGTTGATGCACATGTCCGGAGCTATCGCCGCTAGCGATACTGATGCGACAACCTTGTTGCTTTAATATTTCAATCGTGGCCTTACTGTCTTGACGAATATTGTCTTGGATCTCAAAGCTGGCAAGCACTTCAAGCTGCTCATTGGCTGAGCGTGCTAACCAAATCTTTTGGGTTGGGTCCTGAGTATCGATACGTGCACCAGTAAATACAGCATTACCAATTAAATAGTCAGTCCCCTCGATACGGCCTCGAACACCAAAGCCGACTTCATGGTGAACTTGCTCCGCGACCAAGGTATTATCGGCAAATAGGGCAAATGCAGCCGCAATCGGATGGCGAGAGCCCGTTTCCAGCGCCGCTGCAATGGCTAAGGCCTGCGTCTTTGTTAAATCGGCCATGCACTGCGTTTGCCCGATAGAGAGCGTACCACAGGTAAGGGTGCCAGTTTTATCAAAGACCACATGTTTAATCTGCGGCAGTTTTTCAAATACGCCGGCTTTGCGGGTAATGATCCCAAGACGGGTAAAAATGGCGGTTGCACAGGTGACGGCGGTCGGTGTCGCTAGCGCTAAGGCACAAGGACAAGTGGCGACCAGAACCGATAACGTTACCCAAAAGGCATCCTCTGGGGAAATCTGTTGCCAAACCAAATAAGTCATCGTCGCGATTGTTAGAATCGTACCCGAGAAATAGCGGGATAATTTATCGGCTAATAGGGCTATCGCAGGTTTTGTATTGGATGCCAGCTCCTGCAGTCGAATAATTTCCGCCACGAGTTGGTCTTGCCCTAACGCGGTAACTTTAACTTTTATCGGTTGATCGACGTTGATAGTGCCAGCGTACACTTGCTGATCTTGCTGCTTTTCAATGGGCATTTGCTCACCAGTGAGCATAGCTTCATTGATGTTTGTGTGGCCTTCAATCACCACACCATCGGCCGCAACCATTTCCCCTGGTTTCACAAGGATCACATCATTGAGGCGTAACTTTTTGGCCGGAATTTCTTCTTGACCATTTTCGGTGACTAAGTGTGCAGTGAGCGGCACCAATTTATGTAAATTACTGGAGCTGACCGAGGCCTTTTGTCTTGCCTTTTGCTCGAAGTAACGCCCAAGTAACAAAAAGAAAGTAAACATGGATACGGATTCAAAATACACTTCGCCTGTGCCATTCACTGTGGCAAAACAGCTTGCGGTATAGGCACCACCAATGGCAATCGAAACAGACACATCCATATTGAGTTTGCCGCTGAGCAGGGTACGAATGGCGCTAAAATAGAAGGGTTGCGCCGAATAAAGCACCACAGGCGTTGCAAAAATCATGCTAACCCAGCGGAAATAGTCCCGATACTGCACGTCTAAATCGGTGAAGTAGCCAGTATAAAGGGCGAGGGCGAACATCATGACTTGCATAGTCGCAAAGCCAGCTAAGCCTAAACGCAGTAAAAATTTGCGACTATTGAGTTTATTGTTGAGCTCTTGTTCGTCAACTTGGTAGGGCGCGGCTTGATAGCCGATACGACTAATTTGTCCGAGAATATCGCTAAGTTTTACCTTGCGTTTATCCCAACTGATCATAGCGCGTTGGGTGGTTGAGTTGACTAGCACTTGGCTCACGCCCGCGAGTTGTTTGACTTTGTGTTCAATTAACCAAGCACAGGCGGCACAGGTGATACCATCGATGGAGAGTGACACTGATTCGACATTGTCCTCAGAATGCACAAAGTCTTGCTGCACTTCGGGCAAGTCATAGGCGCTAAATTGCGTTAATGCTTCGGGGACCAGGGCATTCTGTTTACTGCCAGGCTCAGTGCGGAACTTGTAATAACTGAGTAATCCCGCATCGACAATCGCTTGAGAAACCGCCTGGCAGCCAGGGCAACACATCAGTTCATCACGGTCATTAATGCGAGTCACAAACTGCTGGCCCGTCAGAACGGGCTCTTGGCAGTGAAAACAACTTGGATACGTCATAGCGCTACTTATTTAACCACAATCAATTTAGCCAAAGTTGGACGTGATCTTTTAATTCAACGCGTTGGTGAATTCGCCATTTACCGTCGTAGCTTTCGAGGCGAACTTCCCAAGGGCCGGTTAGGGTAGAAGGGATGGTAATGCGATACACATTACTGGCATCGGCCGTCGCAGTGAGTTTCATATCTCTGTCGGCAATGGTTGGATGATAGAACTCAACTTTCAAGGCAGCTTGATATGCAGGTCCCCCTTGCTGCGTCAGTAAAATCTCATTATTGGCTTGATCGAGTGAAAAATTCATGCCTATTTGTTTGGCATACTTCACTTTACTTAAGTCCATATTAATGGCTTTGCCATCTTTGTAGTAATCCTCGGCGACTAAAGAGTCCGAGTTCGTAAGGGCAATTTTTAGTGTGGTAAAACTTGCGACGACGGCACATAAAGGAAGAATAATTAGAAACCAAGGCCAGAACTGCTTATACCAGGCTTGTTGTTCGCTCATGTCAGATACCCATTCAAAAAATTTGCGCCATTTTACCGTTAAAAGACGGTTTTAGCACTTTAAAAAAAAGGCCTCGAAGTCTTCGAGGCCTTAGTGTTACTTATACCTAATTACTTGTTTGACAAGCTATAAACATAAGCTGTAATGACGTGAACTTTCTCTTCACCGAGAACGTCTTTCCATGCTGGCATCACACCTGCGCGACCATGTTTAATGGTCTCTTCGATCATGCCACGGCTACCGCCATATAACCAAACATCGTCAGTTAAGTTAGGAGCACCCATAAACTTGTTGCCTTTAGCGTCCATACCATGACACGCAAAACAACCTTTCATGAATGAGCCTTGACCTTGGGCTGCGAGTTTCTCGTCATGCTCACGACCAGACAATTTAACAACGTATTCAGCTAAACCAGCAATCTCGCTATCTTCGATTGGCAAACCACCTTTGGGTGGCATCATGCCATGACGACCTGCCATGATAGTGGTCTTAATCGTGGCTAATTCACCACCATATAACCAGTCACCATCGGTAAGATTAGGGAAGCCTTTGCTACCACGTGCATCAGAACCATGGCACTGAGCACAGTTTTGCAGGAACAAACGGCCACCCACTTTCAACGCTTCTTGGTTTTTCACTAATTCTTCTAGTGGTGTTGCCAAGTAAGCTGCGAAGATTGGGCCATATTTTTCATCAGCGTGTTTTACTTCTTGATCATACTGAACATAAAGACCTTCTTTTGCTGCTAGCTCAATCGCTGCAGCAGAATCGGCTTTAATGCCATGCTCTGTACCGATACTCTGGTTAGAACTCGTCCAGCCTAATAAGCCTTTGTAGTTACCTAAACCAGGAAATAGTGCCAAATAGATCAAGCCAAACACGATAGTGATATAGAACATATAACTCCACCATTTTGGCAGTGGGTTATTGAGTTCTTCAATACCGTCGAAACTGTGACCCATGGATTCGCCTTCTTTTATGTCAGTGGTGTTCTTAGAACACACACGCAGTAATAGAAAACAACCCGCGATCACGACTAACGAGAGTACAGTAATCCAAACACTCCAGAAGCTACTCATCACTTATTCTCTCCTGAGTCCTTCGATACCTTGTTGACTTCCTCATCGGAAAACACAAGGTTAGCTGCTTCATCAAATGATTTTTGACGACGCGAGCTATATGCCCAAGCAAATATACCGACGAAGGTCAGCATCACAATGATGGTTAAAATGCCTTGTAATGTGCCGTAATCCATATATTGCCTCCTTATTTGAGTGCGTGACCCAAAGACTGAAGATATGCAATCAAGGCGTCCATTTCTGTCTTACCTGCAACAGCTTGCTGTGCGCCTGCGATTTCTTCATCGGTATAAAGATCATTACCTTTGTAACCGCCTTTATGCAGGTTACGTAGGATAGTCATCTTGTCACCCGTTAGTTTGCCGTCTAACTTGTTTTCGGCTAACCATGGGAACCCTGGCATATTCGATTGAGGAACTACAGCACGAGGATCGATTAAGTGAACTTCATGCCATTTATCGCTATAACGACCGCCAACACGTGCAAGATCAGGACCCGTACGCTTAGAACCCCATTGGAATGGATGATCCCAAACTGATTCGCCCGCGACAGAGTAGTGACCATAACGCTCAGTTTCTGCACGTAAAGGACGGATCATCTGGCTGTGACAGTTATAACAACCTTCACGAACATAAATGTCACGACCTTCAATTTGCAGGGCAGTGTATGGCTTTAAACCTTCAACTGGCTCAGTCGTATCTTTTTGAAAAATCAACGGTGTGATTTCAACGAGACTACCGAAGCTGATAGCGATAACGGTAAAAATCGCTAACAAACCGATGTTTTTTTCAACTATCTCATGATTAAATTTCATCGAGTTTGCTCCTTTAAGCCGCTGTTGGTTCAGCCAATGCTGGCAATGAATCTTTAGAGGCTTTCACAGTACGGATCACGTTATATGCCATGATCAGCATACCGGTCAGGAAGAAACAACCGCCAAGGAAACGTACGAAGTAGAAAGGATAAGAAGCTTCCAGACTTTCAACAAAGCTATAAGTTAAAGTACCGTCAGCATTCACTGCGCGCCACATCAGACCTTGCATTACACCTGAAATCCACATAGAGACGATGTAAAGCACAGTACCAATAGTCGCTAACCAGAAATGGACGTTAATTAACTTGATACTGTACATACGGCCGTGACCGAACAATACAGGTATCAAGTGATACAGAGAACCGATTGACACCATTGCAACCCAGCCTAGCGCGCCGGAGTGAACGTGACCGATAGTCCAGTCTGTATAGTGTGATAATGCGTTAACTGTCTTAATTGCCATCATAGGGCCTTCAAAGGTAGACATACCGTAGAAAGACAGAGAAACAACTAAGAAACGTAACACAGGGTCAGTACGCAGTTTATGCCAAGCACCAGACAAGGTCATGATACCGTTAATCATACCGCCCCAAGAAGGTGCGAATAGGATCAGTGACATCACCATACCTAAAGACTGAGTCCAGTCAGGTAAAGCTGTGTAATGTAAGTGGTGAGGACCAGCCCAGATATACAGTGCGATCAGTGCCCAGAAGTGGACAATAGAAAGACGGTAAGAGTACACAGGACGACCTGCTTGCTTAGGTACGAAGTAATACATCATCCCCAAGAAGCCTGCGGTTAATAAGAAACCTACAGCGTTATGACCATACCACCACTGCACCATAGCATCGACAGCGCCGCTATACAGAGAGTATGACTTGAACAGACTGACTGGTACTGCCATAGAGTTAACTATGTGAAGTACGGCAACGGTAATAATAAAGGCACCAAAGAACCAGTTCGCCACATAAATATGCGAAGTTGTTCGTTTGATAATAGTACCGAAGAACACGATAGCGTAGGACACCCAAACGATAGTAATTGCGATATCGATAGGCCATTCTAATTCAGCGTATTCTTTTCCTTGGGTGAAACCCATTGGTAAAGAGATAGCTGCTGACAGAATGATGGCTTGCCATCCCCAAAACGTAAATGCGGCTAACTTAGGTGCAAATAGTCGGGTTTGACAGGTGCGTTGTACGACATAATAGGATGTTGCAAAAAGGGCTGATGTACCGAACGCGAAGATCACCGCATTGGTGTGTAATGGTCGCAAGCGACTATACGTTAACCAAGGAGTGTCAAAGTTCAGCTGAGGCCAGATTAACTGAGCCGCAATTAATACGCCGACTGACATACCAACAATACCCCACAAAACTGTGGTTAAGGCAAATTGGCGGACAATGGCGTAATTGTAATCAGCGCCTGTTGGCTGGGAATGGTTCATCATAATGCTTCCACTGCTTATTACTTTTACTTTTAGTAAAGACAAGCTTTACCTGTTATAAATGACATAAAACTCAGCCTCCCTATTAAGGTTGCTGAGTGATGTCAATGCGTTACCCTGCATATTTTTGCTCAAATATGAGGTTTCGCAATGATACTTGAGCCATATCAAAAAAGATACCAAAGAAGGGGTGTGGAAAGTTGATCTAGATCAACCTACGCCATAGAATGTTAACATATTGCATCATAAGGTTAATCTTTGTGCTAACTCGTCTGAGTCCCTATTTATTTATCGCATTATTTAGCTTCAATCTCACAGCTTGTAAGGAAGATGCAAAGCAAGTCACACTTAAAAGCAGTCTTGATCCTTCACTTTGCCAATTTTCTAAGGGGGATTGTGTTAAAAAAGTTGGGGATGTTGAGCTCACTTTTCGCTTGTCACCAGGGAGTGCACCAAGCGAAAAGCCATTGACATTACAGTTGTTATCTTCCATGCCAATTTCTAATGTGCAAATCCGCTTAGAAGGAAGAGACATGTTTATGGGCGTTATTCCTGTAAATGTGAAGCAAACTGACGAAATGACTTATATCGGTCAGTTAGTCTACGGTTCTTGTAGTAGTGGCTACATGGTTTGGCGTGGCTTTGTGAGTTTTAGCGTTAATGGTGAAACTAAAACGGCTGTTTTTGATTTTCTCGCAGATGACAATGGTTAGATATATCTTTGAAAGTGCCTGATATGGATTTCTAAACATCAAGACAATCAACTATACAGATTAGTGATCCTTCCAGTTTTCTTTTACTTTGACAAAAATATCTACATTTTCAATAAAGAGCTGTAATAAGTGAGGATCAAAGTGTGTTGCCGCCCCTTTACGCATTTCAGCTAAAACCTCTTCTAAAGGCCAAGCTGTTTTATAGCAGCGGGCATGGGAAAGGGCATCAAACACATCTGCGATTGCCACAATCCGCGAGAAAATGTGAATTTCGTCTTGTTTTAGATTTGCAGGATAACCAGAACCATCATATTTTTCATGATGTTGCAGTGCAATAATTGATGCGGCCTTTAGTATTGGTCGCTCAGAATTTGCAAGAATTTGATGGCCAATCATAGGGTGCTGACGCATAACTTTCCATTCTTCGTCATCTAATTTGCCGGGTTTAAGTAGGACAGCATCGGGGATCGCAATTTTACCTATGTCATGCATTGGTGAGGCACGGCGTAGTAAATCGGCTTCGTATTCACTTAAACCGGCTAGTAATGCTAATTGAGAACAATACTCCGCCATACGTTTCACATGATTGGCAGCTTCTTTCGAGCGGCTTTCAACAACATCACCTAAACGTAAAATAAGCTCTGATTGTGTATCTTCCACCTCCTGATTGAGCAGCAAATTTTCAAAAGCTATGCCCACGTTGATGGCAAAAATATCAATGAGTTTCTTATCAAGATCATCAATTCTATCAATACCATCCATATAAAGTAGATTGATTAAACCGCCTTTGGTGGGAAAGTAACCGATAAAGCAATTGTCTTCATAAAGGCACCGCTGTTGGGTGAGCGCACTGCGCAGTAGACGATCAATATGTTCAGGTAGTTGCGTAATGTGGGATTTATTAGCAAATTGGCCAGTACCAGCAAGGATTTCTATATTGACAGGTTCAACATGACCACTAATCGCATCAATTGCATTACAAGTCAGCAGTAGCGTTTCTGAATCGAGATTAAGTAGAGTGGCCACTTGAGTCAGTAGCCCATCGGCGAATTTATGCAGGGTGCGCAGTTCAAATAATCCTGAGGTAGCTTCTAGTACTCTTTCTAAGCCCTTACGATGATTTATTTGGGTGCGCCTTGCTTGCTCGATTTCCATGATATCGCGATAAGAGCGAAGGGCTGAGTAGACGCTGGTCATCAGTTTACGGGAATCCAGTTCAGCTTTTGCTTTGTAATCATTGATATCGTAATTGACGATAACGTCTTCTTCAGGTGCTTGCCCTGGCTGGCCTGTACGTAAGATCAATCGAGTGGTTTTATTCAATAATTCTTCACGGATCCACTTTACTAGTTCTAACCCTGCATGGTCACTTTCCATGACAACATCAATAAAGGCAATGGCGATGTCATGTTCTTGATTGAGTAATTCTTTTGCTTGTTCGGCACTATAAGCATTGATAAAGGTGAGGGCACGGCCATCAAGTTTAAAGCGGGAGAGGGCAAGCTTAGTGACGGTATGAACATCAGGTTCATCATCGACCACTAATACCTTCCAAGGAATACCAGACTCTGTTGTCTCGGTAGACTTTTTACCGGAAAAAAGAGGGTTTTTCTTTGCAAGATCAATCAGCATCCGATACCTCATTCAAGTAAAAATAATGATCACATAATCAGTGTAGTAGACACATTTCAAAGCGGTGCAAAATCTTGCATAAAATAACGAGGTGAGTGGCAATCCTTAAATTACATTGTTGATAACAATTCTCATTTGTGTATTCTATTACTATCAAACAATGATAGGGAGGGAAAGGGCATGACGAATCGAATTAACTTATCAATTTCAGCGCATAAATTGGCACAGCTGATACATGATGGACACATCTGCGCATCTGACTTCACGTGCTTAGATAGCCAATCGAAACAGCAAGTGTGGCAGCTATGCTTGATCTGTTGCAAAAAGCGTATTACTTGTCAGCAATGTTCATTTTCAAGTTGCGCTAAAAATCTGATATATCTTGATGCCGATAAATAACATTATCGGCATTTGCGTTTAAGTATTATCATACAAGAAACTCTTATAATTCAGATGTAATATGCAACTTCCTCCAGTAATCCCGCTATTTGACTCATTTGAATTCATACAAGTTGGCAATAGTGTTGTTAACCAATATATCACCCAAATCAGCATGAAAAAGGTGGCTGATGCGGGCTTAGTGATCGAACACGCCAGTGATTGGTTGTTTGAGCAAAAGCATAACGAAAACAACTATAAAGCCTATCGCAGCGAGCTCACTACGTTTCTGCATTGGTGTTTTGATGTGGTTTCAATGTCGCCCATTGAAGTCACACGCAAAGACATGAGCCATTACGTTGATTACTGCCAAGCGCCGCCGATAGCACTGATTGGCTATTTTAATGTGCCGCAGTTCAAGTTTGATAAAATGCATGATGAACGGGTTCCAAACCCGCAATGGCGGCCATTTGTAGGTAAAAAACGACTCGGACAAATCCAGCCTTATGCGTTAAGCGACAATGCGTTAAAAACAAAAATGGCCATCTTGTCTTCGTTTTATTCGTATCTGACAAGTGAAGAATATTGTGAGCGGAATCCTGCTCAAATCTGGCTTAATCACAGTCGATTTGCAGCAAATAGGCAATATCAGCGTCAAAGTCATGAAGATGAAAATAGTCTCGCATTCACTGAATTACAGTGGTCATATATTATGACGACCGTTACTGGACTTGCAGAAGAATTTCCTGAGTTACATCAAAGAAGTTTATTCCTCGTTACATTGATTTATTGCTGTTATTTACGCATTTCAGATGTGTCTGCACGTGCAGGTTATTCGCCGGTGATGAACCAGTTTAAGCGTAATCAGCAAACGGGCATCTGGAGTTTTCATATTCCGTTGAGTAAAGGTGGTAAAAGACGCAGTGTTGCGATTTCAAAAGCCTTGCTCGATGCGTTAGTCAAATATCGTCAGTTTTTAGGATTAACGGATTATCCTGGACCAAACGAAAATCATCCTTTGTTTGTACGGCACAAAGCTGCTGGACGCGGTCGAGATGTTGGTATCCTCAATGCCAATCTTGGTATTCGTCATGTCCGCGATGAAATTCAAAAAATAATTAATCTGGCTGCAGAACGTATAGAAATCGATGGCTTTACACAAGATGCGGCGCAGATGCGCAAACTTACTGCCCACAATATTCGTCACACTGGCATTACGCACGATATCAACATTAACCGCAGACCGTTATCCCATGTACAAGCCGATGCTGGTCACGAAAGTATCGACACTACATCGCAATATTTGCACACAAGCCAAATTGAACGTCATGAAAGTGCATTTAACAAACCAATCGATCATTTGAAAGGTATAGAGTGATTCCATACAAARCTGCGCACAATGTGATCTCACGTTATGTAAAACTGCTTTTTTTTGTAGCATCCGGACATAAAAAAACAGCCCTGAAAGGGCTGAGTTTTGCATAACTTGGATTGTGCGAAGTTATTTTTTTGAATTAATAATCAATGCAATATTGAGTCTCTCAATTTAACTCAACAATGAGATTAAACAGTTTAACTTCACTTTTTTTCCGTTGAATGTCAACTGCTTACGAAAAAAAACGATGTTTACCTTTTTTAGATTTGGTGCAATACATCGCCAATATATGTGTTCTATATACTTCTATCAAGGATTTTATAGAGATACGCCTCCAACTATAGAGGAGGCCAATAGATGACATTCGATTTAAAATTTGTTTTACACATCGATGAAAAATGCCTAAGTCTGTTGCTATACATCTACAGCATCATGTAACGGGATTGTTAAGGGACGTGTCCCTTAATGCCAAGCGCTCTTAATAGGGCGCTTTTTAGCCCGCCTATTATCCCCGCTAGACTCTTTTCTTTAGCTGCTGACTTGCAGCGCGTTTACCGTCAAACGGTCGTAGACAAAACCAACTCACAGCACTCAAAAGTGCAGTACTGTAATACTGCACTTTTGTACCATTGGTGGTACTTTTCGAAGGGGATTAAGCGAGAACTTGGAAAGGGGCCCGCCATAGCGGGAAAGGCCCCAAGTGACAGCGAAAGCCCCTGAGTCCACATACTTTAACAGTGGACTCTAGTACCAATATGGTACTTTTTGATAGCTTGCAACTCGTCCTTGTTGCAGCGTGGAGGAAGGGGGAGGCAAGCGAAGCGCCCCCGACCGAAACAGACTTTTTAGGTTTGGGTTCCTGTTACACCCAAACTAACTCCGGACATCCGGACTACAGCAAACCTATTTCACGGTTTATTTTGTTCTCAATCTTAGTTTCTTCTTCTGCAACATAAACCTCACTAGGAGGCAGTTTTTGCAAATCATCAGAACCAAAACCATGGCTATCTTTAAGTGCCTTTTCTAAAGAGTTTAGGAATGATGTTTTCTCATCAATACACTCATAAAGAATTGAGGTGAATGTAACGTCATCTATTAATACTTTGATAGATGCTACTTTTTTCATAAATCCAATAGGGTCTATGCGTGTCTCACTAGCTATTTCTCCGCTACAAATTTCTTTTTCAGTAATCTTAAGAAGCTGACTTAGTTGGGTAACTTGGCTAGCTTTAGGTTCGGTTAAATCCCTTTCCCACTTGCTTACCGTTTGCACAGTCAGCCCTAACTGTTCAGCGATATCTTCTTGCTTGATATTTAGAGCAATCCGCCTGTCTTTTAGTACGCTACCAATACTCATGTTTAAGTTTTCCATGCTGACACCTACTTTAATATTAGTTTACACCCACTTTTGTTTGGCCTATTATCATGCAATATATTTGTGTGTGTTCACATAAACAAATGTTTAAGTGAAACATCTTGACAGGGTTTTTAGCGAATTGTTTTTCATCGACCGTTTATTCATGCAACAAGACTATCCAGAGGGCAATTTGCCGCTGGTCGGTCGGCATGTAATTGAACGGTTCGAGCTAGAAACGGGTGAGCATTTACCTCCATCAGTTAATCAGAAAATCCTCGAAGGTTCTTACAGCACCAAATTGACCATCCGGTGTGATGGGCAGCGGGTGAGGGTGGAAGGCAATCCGTCTCGCTGGCAACGCATGGATAACCTTTTTGGCTTGCAAACGCTTGATGAATGCGTGGCGATCTTTAATCACGTTTTAGCGCAATACGGTTTACCTCCGTTCACCAAAAATACCCAGATTTCATACCGCCAAACTCCAGACGGCAAAACCACTCAACTTGTTGGTAATGGTGCAGAGATTACCGCTATCGACTGGACGGTTAACCATCAAGTAGGCAAGGGCAAAGAGTCGTCATTTATCCGTGGTATGTCGTCAATGCAAATCGGTCGAGGTCGTAAACCCAAGCTTTATCCAGACGGCCACACTTGCAACTGGGGCGAAGGTTCTACATGGATAATGACCAAGCTTTATAACAAAGCTATTGAATTACAAAGACATCTTAATAAAGAACTCCGTAAAAAAGCCGGTGTTCCTATCGATAGACTTAACTACCTAGAAAACCTCATTAAATACTGTGAAACCACAGGTGTTGTACGCGAAGAACACAGCTTAAGGCAGGCCTTGCTAAAACGTCATACGTTGCAATTTTATGGCCGAGTCACCGAACAAGACTTTTACCCGCACCTAAAAGAGATCGAGACCGCTATGCAAACCATCCATATATCACATGATGAACATCAAACAATTGCAGACCAATTAATGACTTTAGGTGTAGTGAAAAGTCGCCAAGCTGCTAATGCAACTCAATGTTACGCATTGATGTGGCAACACGGAGCAGACCTAAGAACCACGCTTAAATCATCACAGTTTTATGAACATAAAGCGCGCMTTAAGGCTATCGGCATCGATATAGGTCAGCAGTTCGATGTGAGCCGTATGTGTCCAACACTAAAGCGTTCAGAAGTTATTGAAGTTAAACCGCTAATCGTCCCGCACTGGTATCAATTACCGATAGTTGCACAATCCAATATTTTACCGTTCAAAGCCTACGCATAGGAGCTATAACCATGTTGAAAATTGAAATATTTCAAGAAGATGTAACCGTAACTGCCCGAAACATGCCACCGAAAGACGGAAAGCCTGGGCGAACCATTTACGAGCAAAGAGCTTACGCATATTTAGGTGGGAAATTTCCTGTTCAGATGAAGCTGCAAGTCGAAGACCCAACTAAGACGTATCAAGCCGGAGAATATGAAATAGATAGCTCAAGTTTTGTCGTAAACAATTTTGGCGGCCTTGAACTAAAACGCTTTGGCTTAACGATCACAGCTATCGGTAAAGCTACGACAACAGCACCTAAAAGTAACTTTTAATCAGGAGCAATCATCATGGATGAATCACTAATCAATAGCGCAATCCAGCTACGCAATGACATACAAAGCATCAACGAGTTTCTACTGAAAGGCTTAGCGCCTGAAGATGCTCAACTGCAATTAATCGCTAAATCTTGCGTGTTACTGGGCGAACTGGACGACACACTAGAACAACTTAAGGATACAGCATCATGCAAATAATCCCTTATGATGGCGGCTACAGTATGGTTGAACGCCAAGATAAGCCCGAGCTGCAATGTAACAACTGTAATAAGCCTTGGTGGTACGATGATTTTGACTCGATATTTATCCAGTGCCCACATTGCCAAGGCGAACTGCGAAGAGTCACACCAGAAGAACCATTTAGACATCGCTAAGGCATAGCAAGGAATGCCGACGAGCGAAGCCTGAGCCGAGGAGAAATGACGCGCTAATGCCGATAACGACACTTATCGGCACATCTAATCCCTTCCATACAAAGCTGCGCACAATGTGTAGGCTAGAGCGCAAACGCACGATAAATAGCTGCTCTTTGGGGGTAATAATGATGTCCGAGTCATACATGGTATTCATTCACCTAAAAGGGTGCCTCAATTTCCCCACATAGTAACCGAATTGGGATTATTAAGGGACGTGTCCCTTAATGCTAAGCGCCTTTGATAGGGGCGTTTTTTGCCCCGAGCTTTCTCCCTGCCAAGCCGCTTTTTAACTTTCGTCCAGCCCCGGCTAAAGTTGATTTCTGTCTACAAGATTCAAAGCATTTTCCCGAGCACAGATACTCTGGCCGAACTAAGCCGGCCGGCCCCGTGAGGGGGCTGGTTGGCGAGAGGCCAGAGCAAAAGTGCGTATAGTAATACTGCACTTTTGTCTCATTTTTGAGACTTTTTCAGGGATTGAGCGAGAACTTGGAAAGGGGCCCGCGGCTGCGGGAAAGGGCCCAAGTGACAGCGAGAACCCCCGAGTCCACATACTTTAACAGTGGACTCTACTCTCATTTTGAGAGTTTTAGCTGGTAGCGCCGCAACGAAGCGACCTTAAGGAGCGGAGTGTGCAAGCGGCTTTTTAGGTTTGGGTTCCTGTTACACCCAAACTAACTCCTGACATCAGGAGTTTTTCAATAAATCATGAATATCTTTTTGATCCAGATAATCCTCATCTGTCTCATTATCAAGATCATGAAAAAAGCTCTCATGATCTTGAATATGTTTCCAAGATTTTAGCGTTTCTAACTCGCTTCTAGCTTGTACCCTAGTTAACTCATAAATGAAATCTTCTAAGGAATACCGCTTATAAAGCTTTCCTGAACATATTTCGTTAGGGGTAATCCCTAACACGAGAGCAAGGTCTTTTACTTGTGATGCTTTGGGTTCGGTGGTTCCGTTCTCCCACTTTAGGTATGTTTGCTTTGCAACCTTGACCAGTTTTGCAACATCTTCTTGCTTTAAACCTCTTCTATGCCTGGCTTCTTTAAGTACATCTTTAAGCATGATAGTCCCTCAAAAGTACATTTTAATTTAACTATAACACCACCTTTTTTCACTCACACCTTGCAATACATTAAAATGAATCTTAAAGTATATAAAAATGTACTTGACAGGGTTTTTACTCAATTGTTTTTCATTGACCGTTTGTTCATGCAACAAGACCATCCAGAGGGCAATTTGCCGCTGGTCGGTAGGCATGTCATTGAACGGTTCGAACTAGAAACAGGTGAACATTTACCACCATCTGTTAATCAAAAAATCCTTGAAGGCTCTTACAGTACCAAGTTAACCATCCGTTGTGATGGGCAGCGGGTGAGGGTGGAAGGCAATCCATCTCGCTGGCAACGCATGGATAACCTGTTTGGCCTGCAGACGCTTGATGAATGTGTGGCGATTTTTAATCACGTGCTAGCCCAATATGATTTACCACCGTTCACCAAAAATACTCAAATTTCATACCGCCAAACGCCAGACGGCAAAACCACTCAGCTTGTTGGTAATGGCGCTGAAATTACCGCTATTGATTGGACAGTTAATCATCAAGTGGGCAAGGGCAAGGAGGCTTCATTTATCCGTGGTATGTCATCGATGCAAATCGGCCGAGGTCGTAAACCCAAGCTGTATCCCGATGGCCACACATGCAACTGGGGCGAGGGTTCTACTTGGGTAATGACCAAGCTCTATAACAAAGCCGTGGAGTTACAGCGGCATCTAAACAAAGAACTCCGCAAAAAAGCCGGTGTTCCCATCGATAGACTTAACTACTTAGAAAATTTAATTAAATACTGCGAAAACACAGGTGTAGTACGCGAAGAACATAGCTTAAGACAGGCATTGCTAAAACGTCATACGTTGCAATTTTATGGCCGAGTCACTGAACAAGACTTTTATCCGCACCTAACTGACATAGAGAACGCCATGAAAACCATCCAGATATCACATGATGAGCATCAAAGCATTGCAGACCAACTTTTAAATCTCGGAATCGTTAAAAGTCGTCAGGCAGCAAATGCGACTCAATCCTATGCATTAATTTGGCAACATGGCAAAGATATAAAAAGCGAACTGAGTAGTTCAAATTATTACGTTCACAAAGCCCGTTTAAAAGCTATCGGCATCGATATCGGCCAGCAGTTCGATGTAAGCCGTATGTGCCCAACACTTAAACGCTCAGAAGTCATTGAAGTTAAACCTCTAATTGTACCGTACTGGTATCAATTACCCATCGTTGCACAATCCAATGTTTTACCATTTAAAGCCTATGCATAGGAGGTATAACCATGTCTACACAAGGAACTGTGGTGCTGACTAATTTTGAACCAATTTATCATTCTTTAAATGCACTAGATTTAGCCGTTCGTGCATTTTCTGATGTTGCTGACGATTGGTGCGAAGACCATTCAAAACACGCATTAGTAAAACTCTTGTCTGAAAACTTAACTCTGCAATTACAGCAACATCAACAAGTGGTTTTTGGCTCGTTGTCGGTTGTAGAACCAACGTCAATATAGGGGCAACAATGAATCACGACTCTTTGTTTAATAGCATTTCAAATCTTCGGCCAATTCCTTATAAAGGCGGCATTAGCTTCGTTGCGCGTAAAGATGCACCAACGCATCAATGTACCCGTTGTTATAAGCCTTGGTGGCCTGATGATTTACGCCCGTTGTTCAGTGATAGTTGCCCAAACTGTTTTTCTGAGTTGCGGCGCATTACCAAAGCTGAGCCATTGATAACTGACTAATAGACACAGCTAAATATCAATCAATGCCGATAACGTCACTTATCGGCATCTCCAAGCCCTCCCACACATAACTGCGCACAATGTATATTATGTTAAATGGGTTCTAGTACGATTAACTAAGTTTGTTGCTAGTGTGTGGCTTGTCATTCCAAATGAATTTTGTGTCATTTCGTGATTCTGATTTTTGTTTATAGATATCAATACCATAAGTCACTCTATCAAAAAGCTTGCTCCATTATAGTGCAAAACTGTTCATCCAGACCGCATTAAACTTTGTGTTTGCTGCTTTTTGACAAAGTGCATCCCGATCTATTTCTTGTAATGTTGATGACGTGATTTAATAACCAGAAAAAGAACGTTGCGCTTGCTCGATTTAATGAGCAGTTTGTCTTTGTACTTTCTAAGAGTGAATCCCAGAAAGTCAAAACCATCATCGATATGAGTTATGTGAGTTTTATTATCAGAGATTGTTAAGCCCATTTCCTTTATAAAACCAATACCTGTGATAACAAAATCGTCTGCATATCCGATACAGGTAGACCGAAACCCTTTTCACTTTGATGTAGGTCTCATCCATCCGCACCGGATCATTCAACGATTAATCGTTGAATGATCGACCAGCTGCCACCAACTGTGGCGCTTGTGCTGGCGAACAAAGAGTTCGAGCAGTGGCAAATGATGCACCTCGCCCCAACATCATCTCTTCAAGATGGCGGTAGTTCAATAGATAAGCAACATACCAGCGAATGCAAACAAAGATAGTTTCAAAGGGGAAACGCATTCTTTAGTTATCGAGCATCACAGTCGGTCCGAATTTTGATAGCGCTCAGTTTAAATCAAAACGGTAGTGATGAGTTCATGCGACAGAACTCTCTAAATTAGTTGGGGATGGACTTTATAGTATCCTGGCGCCAACCTCGCACTATCAACGCGATACAAAACCATTGGATCTTTGAGGGCAAGTCGGTATTCTCCGCCACGCAAATAATGATCTGATGAGCAATCCACACTCCAGCGCCGCAAGATATAGCCTGCATTTGCCGCTCGGACACTCAGCTTTAGTTCACCATTGACCATTCCGTAATCAAGCTCTGCGATTTTATGGTCGGCCTGTGCTGGGTGAGGAATTAACTCCAACTCAATCACACGCATCCACTCACGATCTTCTTCCATACGCTCTTTTAGTTGAGCTATTTCGCTATCAACGATCTCTGCTGACAGCATACGAGTCATCACGAAATCTCTAAATTCACCACTTTTACGATCAAATGCACGGGCATGCCAGCGCAAGCCAGTATCAACAATGGCAAATGGCACAACCGACCGAGTGACTTCACCACTACTAGTCGAGTGATAAACAATTTTGAGTACTTTCTTTAGGTGAATTGCTCGAGTGACAGCTGCTAAAATTGGGATGGATACGCGGTTAAGCGCCACGGGGAACTCGCAAGGCAGCATGGCATCACCGTGACTTGTCACGCCATAACCCTCACCCTGTGTGAGAGCAGCCAAGACCTGACTCAGGGAATGCTCGTATAAAGCTACAAAATTCTGCCCTGTTTCATATGCTTTTGTTGATGTATTCAATGTCAGATTCTCAGGCGCCAATTCACGATAAAGCGCGAAGTCTCGCGTTGCGACCGCAGGACCCACGCCGAAGCGCGCCATCAAATCGGCACGGCGTACCTCACCCAAGAAGTACAGTCTAAATTCGATATATACCAATCGCTCTCGCTGCTTGTGGCTCATGGCTTTATCTGGCTCTTGCATTACATAATCCTATATGTCGTTCTCGACTATAACGACATAGTAACAAGCTATCAAAATCAAAACAATCTCTTTACATAATCTTTTTGATTATGTAGCATATAAATATTAACAAGTTGTACGCAAGAAAAAAGACATCATCCATCATACCCAGCTAGATAACGGCTACCAAAGGAGTTTTCCCGCATGCGCCTTATACACACATCTGATTGGCATTTAGGCCAGACATTTCATGGTTTTGATCGTCAGCTTGAACATCAACTATTTCTTGATTGGCTTCTTGATCAAATCGTGGGTGAGCAACCAGATGTGTTATTGATCGCAGGCGATGTGTTTGATACGGCAAATCCTTCGGCGACGGCGCAGAAACAGCTTTATCACTTCGTCACTCAAGCCAAGCAAAGCAAACCCAATCTACAAATCATCATGATTGCGGGCAATCACGATTCAGCCGGCCGTATTGAAGCCCCTAGCCCTTTATTGCAAGTGATGGGTATTGATGTGATCGGCACAGTCAAACGGGATGTATCGGGTGAAATTGATGTCAGTACTTTGGTATTCCCTTTACGAAATCACAGCGGAGAGACTAGCGGGTGGTGCCTAGCCCTCCCCTTTTTGCGCCCTGGTGATTTACCAAAAATCCCAGATAGCACTGACCAATACACTGATGGCGTGACTGAGCTTTATCGCCGCGCGCTCAATCATGCACTTGAACTTCGTGGCGAGGCAAATCAGCCTATTGTTGGGATGGGGCATTTACATCTCACCGGTGGCGTGACATCTGAACTGTCCGAACGTCGTCTTATTGTCGGTGGTAATGAAGCACTACCCGCATCGATTTTTGGGAGTGAATTAGCCTATGTTGCGCTAGGACATCTTCATAAAGCGCAACGCGTAGGTGCGGAGCATATTCGCTATTGTGGTAGCCCCCTGCCGATGTCATTCAGTGAAGTTAATTATCAGCATCAAGCCTTACGTATCGATTTTGACGGCAATACTATTCGACAAATTGAATCCCTCAAAATCCCTCGGAATGTCGAGCTACTTCGCATTGGGGCGACATCGGACAGCGCCACCTTGTCAGTCGATAAGGTTTTACGCCAACTGATGGAGATGGACCTCAGCCCTGCCAATCCAGAGCTTCAGCCATTCGTGGAAGTGTCATTTGTCTTAGAGCAACCCGAACCGGATCTAAAACATCGTGTTGAACTTGCATTAGCGGATAAACCAGTGCGTCTGGCGCGGATTCAAACGCGGACCACCTCAGCCAATCAAAGCAATTCAGGAATTAGCACGATGCACGACATGGAACAACTCACGCCAGAACAAGTTTTCCAATCGCTGTACGCCAGAAAATATACAGACCCCATGCCTGATGAACTGAGAAACGCATTTTCGCAAATTGCGACCCAAGCGCTGCACGCGGAGACTGCACAATGAAAATCCTAGCGATCCGCGGTAAGAACTTAGCCTCTTTGGTGGGTGAATTTTCCATTGAGTTTGCCCAAGGCCCCTTGGCATCTGCTGGCCTATTTGCCCTCAGTGGCCCAACCGGATCTGGCAAAAGCACAATATTGGATGCACTCTGCTTGGCACTCTTTGACGCTACGCCACGCTTAAAAAATGTGACGACGGGTGTAGCGCTGCGAGATGTCGGAGAACATACGATTAACCAAAATCACACTGCAAACGTGCTACGTCGTGGGTGTGGCAATGGCTATGCTGAAGTCGACTTTATTGGCGCCGATCATGGGACCTATCGTGCCCGCTGGAGCGCCTCGCGCTCAAGAAACCAATCTCATGGCAAATTGCAGTCGGTCAAAATGGCTTTGTTCAGCATCGACAGCGACATCAATCCTTTAACATCAAAACCAGATGAACTCCAAACGATTGGTGGCACGAAAACCGAAGTGCTTAAAGAGATTCGTGATCGACTGGGTTTAAATTTTGATCAATTCACCCGCGCGGTGCTGTTGGCACAAAATGAGTTCAGTGCTTTTCTTAAGGCACCCGATGATGAACGTGCTGCTTTACTTGAGGCGCTAACGGGCACGGAAATTTACTCGCTCATCTCGAAGTATGCTTATGAATGTAGCAAGGCTGAAAAAGCCAAGCTCGAGACTCTTGAGTCGCAACTGAACCTGGGCAAACCCATGGACGAAGAAGCGCGCACGGCGGCAGAACTGCATCTCGCAAGCCTCAATGAACAAGTTACCACGAGTCAAATTGAATTAACCGCCATTGAAACGACCCTCACATGGTTCACAACGCTCAATGCGCTTCTCACCACCGAACAAGAGGCAACAGCAGCGGTCCAACTTGCTCATGAGCAATTCATCGCGAGCGACTCTAATCGTCAGCAACAAATCAAACGAGATGCGGCCGAAAGCGCACGCCCTGACCTAGTGGAACAGGATCGCCTTGCCACTGCACAACAAGGCAATAGCAAACTTTTGACCGAGCACGAGATTGAATTAACTCGCGCGCAAACCGAGCAAGCCGCTCAGTCGCTTGCAACAAGCAATAGCCTGAAGCAGTTACAAGATGCCCAACAAGAGCTAGTCAACAAAACACCAGAGATTCATAAAGCGCGTGAGCTTGATGCACAGTTGGCGACGTTATTGCCGCAGCAAGAACAGCACCAAACCACGCTCAATCAATTGTCGAATGCGGTGACTGAAAGCCAAGGCACTCATGCCCAACAAGAACTAGAACATCAACAGCTTGAACAAAAAATAGCGGCAACAAAAACATGGCTATCCGATCACGCCTCATTGGCACCATTGGCTGCACAATGGGCTCGCTGGGAGTCGTTATTTAAAGATGCCGATCGGCTACGCCAGCAAAAATCACAATCGACTACTGAATGCCAAACCCTGACCGCGCAGAAATCGAGATTAGTCGATGCCATTGCCAAGCTCAATTCCCAATTTGAAACGGCTCAGTTGTCGAATCAGAAACAGCAAAGCGTCGTCGAGAAGATCACGAAAGAGCAGGCTGAACTTGGTAGCCTCGATATTTCAGAACTGAACAGCAAAAAACAAGCCATGGACAGTCGAGTTCAAGGCCTAACAGCCTGCCTTACAATTTGGCAGCAGTGGTATAGCAAACAGCAACAGAGCGAAATTGATCAATCGGCACTTCTGCAACATCAGGCAGACAGCGCTCGATTAAATACAGCGATCAAAAGCACAGAAGCGACACGCGATGAATCTTCGTTGCAACTCAAAGAAGCACGGTCTGCATACATTCACGCCGAATTAGCCAACACCGAAAATGTGCAAGCAATGCGTGCGAGTTTACAAGACCAATCGCCCTGCCCTGTGTGCGGTAGCCGCGAACATCCCTATGCAGAAACCGATCCTGCTGTTGCATCACTCTTGAGCAAGCTGAAAGATAAAGCGACGCAACTGGAACAGACGCATGACCTAGGGCAACAAAGCCTGAACAAATTATGCGCTGAGCTGAGTGTGAATCATGCTCAAGTTGAACGTCTCAAGCAGCAAATTGCAGAGACTGAAATCGCCCTCGAACAACATCAAATCGCATGGCAAGCACAGCCACTAGCCGGCGAGTGGGCTTCAATCGCCGATTCAGAGCGTGATCCAATGATCAGCAGCACTTTGCGCCAACTTGAAACTGAACGAAGCCAATTGCAGAGCACACTGGATCGCGCAGTTGCACTACAACAAGCCCTGACTCAAGCGCAAACCGACTTCCAAAGCACGCAAAAACAACTTCATGAATTAGAGCAACAGCTTCAAACGCATCAAAATGATTTCAAAACATTAGAAAATGCGTTGCAGCACAATCTTGAGCGGACCGCCGAGGCCGATCAATCGCTCACCCGGGTTTTAACTGAACTCGATGCTGCGTTTGATAGCACTTCATGGCAAACGGCTTGGCAACATAACTCCGTGCAATTCGTGGCGCGCTGCCAGTCTGATGTCTCGTTGTGGCAAAGTCAGTCAACCAACAGTGCCGACTTATTGGTTCAGCTGCAGCGTATTCAACCTGAATTAATGGTCCTCAAAGAGCGCATTGAAGAACAAACCAAAGCACTCAATGCCAAGCAACAGGAGTTTGCGCGTTTTAACTTGGACTACCAATCACTGCAAACATCACGGCAGGCTTTACTCAATGGCAAAGTGGCGTCTGACGTCGAGCAGTCACTCAAGACTGCGATCACGATACAAGAGAAACAATATGAACTCGCGCAGCAATCCTTAGTCAGCGCCAACACTCGCTGCAGTGAGTGCGAAACCACGCTTAAGCATCTCCGTGAAACGAGTGCCGTTCTGCAGCAGGAATTCACACAAGTACAGCAAAGTCTCGCGGACTGGATCAGTGAGTTTGGTCCACAGCTCAATGTTGCTGAAATTTCCGCATTGCGAGCCTTGTTGTCATGGGATCTCAAGCAACGTGAAACGGAGCGCCAACGTTTACTCGACATTGAAAAACAATGCATGACCAGTCAAACCGTACTCAAAGAACGGCAAGAGAAACTGGCGCAGCATCGACTCAATAAAGAGATTGAGGGCACTCAACAAGATTGGGATATCAAGCAGCAAACAGCCAAAGCGAGCCATACCGCATTGCAAGATTTATTGGCGACACAGAATGTCGAGCTTCGCCAAGACAATGAACGCCGTGAGCAAGCGCGAGGACTCCAAAGCGCGATCGATCAACAAGCAGCAACAACACGCTTATGGTCGCAGCTAAACGAGCTAATCGGTTCGGAAAGCGGAAAAAAATTCAGGAATTATGCGCAACAACTGACCATGGACATCCTACTTGGCTATGCCAACATGCATCTGGAAACCTTAAGCCGTCGCTACCGGCTACAAAGAATCCCAGACAACCTCGCGCTACAGGTATTGGACCAAGACATGGGCGACGAAGTCCGCTCGGTACACTCGTTATCAGGTGGAGAAAGCTTCCTTGTTTCACTGGCCCTGGCGCTAGGTTTAGCTTCGCTATCGTCAAACCGAGTCCAAGTCGAAACACTCTTTATTGATGAAGGCTTTGGCAGCTTGGATGGCGAAACATTGCAGGTCGCGATGACCGCACTCGATTGCTTGCAAGCGCAAGGTAGAAAGGTCGGCGTTATCACGCATGTTCAAGAAATGATTGAGCGAATCGAGGTTCAAATTAAAGTGAAGAAAAACCAACATGGCGCAAGTCAGCTTGAGGTTGTTGGTTAGTTCTTCTTAGTTTTTCGGTTGATGAAAAAATAGCAAGCATGACAAAGGTTTATCGCCCCTGCGTGCTGATTATCGACCGATTCTGTGGAAAACTTGGCAACCCAACATCATTAGAAAAGCTTTTTTTCTTGTTTATTTTTCACAAATATAACAAAAAATGCAAACATTCAGTCATGCCACTAACAAAGATCAAAAGGGAACACGATGCAACTTATACGCTTTGGAATGAATCTGGACGGTAATCGCGGCTGGATTCTCATTGATCAAGTTGGTTCGGCTACGCTGGGTCAGCAAGGCCTATTAAATGTACTCGAAGTTCACCTAGGCCTAGTGCAAGCACCTACATCGCATGCGAAACGCATCGTCGATATGCGTCAATGCCTAGTGGAATGCTGCACAGGAAGTCGCTTTTTTGAAGGGAGCTTTAAAGTCGATGAGTTAGGTGTTGCAGAGCAACTTTTGAATTGGCGTGATCAATGGTATGAGGCTGGTTGGAATGGCGATTTTGCCGGAACAACGTTACCTCGATTACAAGATATGGTCGCACTTGAAAAAGTGGCACAGCATCGAGTTGCAGCGGGAATCGGCCAACGTTTGCAAGCGGTGTCCCAACAATTGGCTTATCGGCAGCCACAAATTGATGCTATTGAATTGACCGAAGCAATGGAAACGCTCCCTTTGTGCTGGCAACAAGTTTTGAAGCAACTTCCTATAGTTGAGCCCAAACCATTGCCTGTATTGGCATCTGTGGGGACTGATTTATTTGCACTGCAAACAACGTTGCTCGCTGATCAATTAGTCGCAAGTTCGACAATCGAAAAATTTAAGGGTGATGGTAGTGTACAAGTAGTGCGTGCAGAGTCGGCATTGACATCATCTCAATGGCTGGCTGAATTTTTGAAGCAAGCGAACGAAGATACTGCTGTACTCATTCCGCAACAAGGCACCTTATTAGATGCAGCATTACATGCAAATAATCATGCTTGTCTAGGTCAGTCCGAATCAAGTGTTTTTCGCCCTGCATTGCAACTTCTTCCATTGGCTTTAAAGCTTCTTCAAGCACCGATTGATTTGGCGATTTTGATGCAGTTTTTGGCTCATCCGGTCAATCCGCTCCGCAGTCGCCATCGCCGAAGAATTGCGGAACATTTAGCCAATTGCCCTGGAGTCGGTGGCGCGAAATGGCATGCTTTATTGCAAAAGTTAGTCGATGAAGATAAAGACGAAAACCCAAGTACAGAGACGTTAGCCAATTTGCAATACTGGACCGAGTCGACTCGTTACAGCAAAAAATTAGGATTACCGCTTGAGATTTTGATTGAGCGCACACAAAAAATCACACAGTTCTTCCAAACACGTTTGGTCACGGACAGTGTGGCTAATAAATTAGCTTTTCTTGCTGCGCATGACCAAGCAAAAGCTTTTTCAGACGCTTTGTTAGCCTTGTCTATGCAAGGAACGACACACATTTCATTTGCAATATTAGATAAATTGCTCGCGCAATCGATGGGAAGTGGAGTCGGTAATCCATTGCAAAATGCAGAAGTGGGCGCTGCCGCTGCGGTCAATAATCCAGCAGCATTGATCGATTCATTTGCCAACGTTGTTTGGTGGACAATGAGTTCGCCGGCACAGGTTCAATCTCATCCATGGTCTAGTGCCGAGCAAAAGAGTTTGCGCGATGCAGGAGTTAGTTTGCCAGATTTGAAGGCGCAGGCAAAACAGCAAGCGCTGAGTTGGTTGCGCCCAGTGCTGCTAGCGCAGAGGAAACTGGTGTTAGTTTTGCCGCCAGAAGGCGAGGAACTGCATCCATTTTGGTGGTTGCTCAACGCAAGCCTGGCCTCGATCAAGATATCTAAAATTGAGGATTGCCTTATCGGCCCTCAAACCATGGCAAAAACAACGACCACGAAGGCAATTACTTATAGTGCTTTACCTGCCAAACGTCGTTGGTGGTCATTTAAAGCTGAAAATCAATTTGACTGGGATAAGCCGTATTCATTTAGTAGTTTGGAGCCTTTGCTGTTTAATCCTTATCAGTGGGTACTCAATTACCCTGCCAATTTGCGCAAAACATCCGTACTCAGCATTCCGGCCGACTTTACTTTGATGGGTACCTTGGCGCACCGCATGGTTGAGAAACTCTATTGCACTGCGGGCAGCTTGGCTTGGACGCTAGCACAGTTAGAAAACTGGTTTGATTCACAAATTGATACATTAATCGATGAAGAAGGCGCAGTGCTATTAATGACTGGAAAGCAGGTTGAATGTTTATCCTTTAAAGCACGCCTTCGCCAGTCGGTAATCAGTTTGCATCAATTACTCCAAACCGCAGGAATTACGTCAGTACAACCGGAACAGCTGCTGGAAGGGACATCTAATCAGGGGGATTTAAAAGGTTTTGCCGATTTACTACTGACGCTATCAGATGGCTCGACCTTGATTGTTGATATGAAATGGGCTGGGCAAAAAAAATACCGAGAAAAGCTTCAAAATGACACCCATTTACAATTGATCCTTTATGCCAAGCTGGTACAAGAAGCTACGGGGAGCTGGCCTGAAGTTGCATATTTTATCCTGCACGATGCGAAATTACTCACCACTGCGCCACATCAATTTAAGGGCGTGACGGCGGTTACATCAACATCTGAGCTAACAAAACCAGCAATTTGGCAACAAGTGCTTAAAACATGGGCTTGGCGCAAAGCGCAATTTAAAGCAGGTATGATTGAAGTCATTGTCGAAGGTACTGAACCCAACGAGCTCTCTACGCCCCCAGAAGACGGCGTTGCGCCGCAAGAAATGGATCCACGATACAACGCCTATCTTCACCTAGCTGGTTGGGAGCAATAAAATATGAACATCGAATTTATTAGCGCAGGCGCTGGTAGCGGGAAAACCTACACATTGATGGACAAACTGTACCAAGAGCTGATGGCTGGTACAGCGCCCAGTGGCATTCTGGCTACGACATTTACCAATAAAGCTGCCGCTGAATTGCGCGAGCGAGTGCGTCAACATTTGATTAAAATGCAAAATCACGCATTAGCGAACCAAATGTCTCTGGCACAAATTGGTACAGTCAATAGCGTATGTGGCCAGTTGTTAAAGCGTTTTGCTTTTGAAGCAGGTATGCCAATCGAACAAAAAGTGCTCGATGAAAAAGTAGCCGATCAATTGATGCGAGAATCGATTGATGCCGTTAATGAAAGCGGCGATATGGCAGAATTTTTGCGAATTGCAGGTCGATTGGGCTTGGCTGATGCTACGTTTGGTAGTGATAACATCCCTTGGCGAGAGGCACTAAAGAATTTAATCAATCAGGCACGATCTAATTCCATTGACGCTGCCACTTTGCGGCAAGATGGGGCACGCAATGCCCTCGATTTGCTAAGGTATTTTCCAAGCGTCACCATATCTGATCTCAGTGCGCAGCTGCAGTGCAGCATTGAAAAAGTCTTGCCGAACATACGTACTGCTGTGGCGCAAGTTAAGCCGATTAAATTAACAGTAAGCTATCTTCAGCAACTCGAGACGGTGCTTAGTGGTATAAAAATGGGGCAACTCAGCTGGAGCGCATGGCCCAAACTTGCAATGGCAGCGCCAGAGGCTTCGCTTAAAGACTGTATTCAAGATGTAGCCGATGTTGCTGGTCACTTTATGAAGCATGCGCAACTCCATCAAGATATTGAACAGTATTTAACGCGCATTTTTAACATGGCTGCCGATGCGATGGATGTTTATCGGCAATTAAAAGAAGAAATGGGCGGGGTAGACTTTACCGATCAGGAATGTCGTCTGCTTGAAATTCTTGATCATCCAGTCGTTGCCGACGCATTACGGGATGAATTGGCTCTATTGATGGTGGATGAGTTTCAGGATACTAGTCCGATTCAGTTGGCTTTGTTTTTGAAACTAGCTAGTTACGCTAAAAAGGTTATTTGGGTAGGCGATATTAAACAAGCCATTTATGGCTTTCGTGGCAGTGATCCGGCACTCATGATGGCCGTTATTGACGCCTTGCCAGCTTTGGGCGGCTCGAAATCTATCCTGCCAAATTCTTATCGGTCACGCCCAGCCTTGGTGCATTGCGTTAATGATTTATTTGGGAATGCATTTAATGGCTTGGGGCTGAGCAAGGCGGACGTGGAATTAGTGCCAACGCGGGTTGAGTCGGAAGGCGCTGCGCTGCTCGATTGGGTGCTGGAAGGGTCGAATAAAGAAACGATCCAAAGTGCGCTCGCCACTGCCGTTTCAAAGCTTATGGCGGAAGGGCGCAATATTGTGGATCGCGAAACAAACACATTACGGCCTGTTCGTTACTCAGATATTGCAATTTTGACACGCTCAAACGCATCGGTGCCAGCTGTTGCAGCGGCACTGTCTGTACAAGGTATTCGAAGTGCAACCGAGCAATCGGGCTTATTGCTGCAGCCCGAGTGCGTCTTAGCAACCGCGTGCTTGCGTCGCGTGCTAGATCCTGCTGATACCATTGCCACCGCAGAAATTATTTCGTTAGCGTACTGCCAAGAGCCAGAACAATGGCTGAGTCATCGTTTGAACTGGCTGGCACAAGAAGGTAATTCGCCCAGCCAGTGGATCGAAAATTCAGTCGATGCGGCCGCCGACTTGCCAATTTTTAATGTGTTAAAAACTATCCGCAGTGAAACCTTACTTCTATCTCCGCGCGAAGCATTAGAAAACATCATCTTGCGTTGTCAGCTCAGCCAGGCCGTTTTGCAATGGCAGCAAGACGTCGAAAAGGCGCAGCAACGATTAGCCAATTTGAATCAACTATTATTACTGGCTACGAAATATGAAGACGATTGCCTGTCCGCTAATCAGGCCGCCACGCTGACTGGTTTGTTGATGGCGTTGCATGCTGCAGCAGATGAAGAAATCGATCTTCAAGCGCAAACCGCACTGAATGCGGTGAATGTACTTACTCATCATCGTGCCAAAGGATTGGAATGGCCGGTGGTGATTTTAATGGATTTGGCGAGTGATGTTCGTGATCGATTATGGGGCGTGCAAACCGAATCAGCTGCCCAATTTGACGCCACAACCCCCTTGTCCTCAAGGAAAATACGTTATTGGCCATGGCCGTTTGGTGCGCAGAAAAAAGTCACTTTGGCTGATGAAATAGCACAAACGCCACTAGGCAAGGCTTGCCGCCAAATGGCGCTTAATGAAGAACAGCGATTATTGTATGTCAGTATGACCCGTGCACGAGATGTACTGATTCTGGCACGATCTTCTAAAACGCTGGATGGAGAATGGATGCAAACCATCGCGCTGGCCGATATTCTTCCAGCCGACGACACAGCGAAAGGCATCACGCTAAAAAACCAGCACGTCGTGCCGTTTGAGCGCGCGATCATTACTAGCAGTGCTCCTGTGTTGCTACCAAACATACCCGAGAAATTGTATTGGTTTGCGCCGTCGCAAACACAAACAGATCGCCAGCGCATGAGTCAATCGCCATCTACCAGCGCAGCGACAAATGCCGTGGTGTTAGAAAGTGAACAATTTGGTGTTCGGCTAGCAACAGGGAAAGATGCAGAGCGCGGCCGATTTGGCGATGTTATTCATGCATGTTTTGCTGCACATTTGGCTGACCGAGCCAAGCCACTTTGCCTTGATGAACTAGCAGCAATTTTAGTGCGCACTCATCAATCTCACATGATCTCTGCACCAGATTTATATCCGCAAATGGAATCAGCGCGTCAATGGCTATTGCGTCGCTGGCCTGATGGGCAAGCGCGTATTGAACTACCGATGGCGCATGCAGCGGAAAATGGCACGATGGTCGCTGGACGTGCCGATTTGGTGATTGAAACGACAGCAGGCTTCATCCTGATTGATTATAAATCTACCTCGGTCGCCTCGATACAGCATGCCAAATTGGTGCAAGATCATGGCGGGCAGTTAGCCACCTACGCCAACATTCTCAGTAAAGTGACCGGTAAACCAGTGATTGAAAGCTGGTTGATGTTGCCGATGACTGGCATAGCGCTGCGATTGGGCGCAATCTAAAGTACGTACAGCGATGCGGCCATTGAGTGTCGATGAAAAATAGAGATAGGCCACTGTAAAGGTGAGGCCGTTTATGGACGATACAGTGATTTTCCCTAAAGGAATGGCAATCGGTTCATTGGCAGGCAAAGCGATAAAACAAGCCGATTTTTTGATTAACAAGAGGCCCAGAAAAGCGCTAGGCTATGTGTAACATTACAAAAAATAGGTCAACTACTTAGAGGCAATCAAAGTCAGTTCGATGTCCGTATCAAGCTTCAGGGCAACAGGGAGTTACATTGGGAAGTGTTCATTTTCATATGATTCAACTAATGAAATCCATTTTTCAAGCTCGGAACCTTCAGCGGTATTAGGTATTGCATCAAACAATCCTTCAATTTTCTTTAAAGCTGCACGATACTCATCATCAGAACTCAGAGGCGTCTCTTCGCAATAAGTAATAATCTCATTCCCGACAGAAGGAGAATCAACCCTTGCCGCTAAGTCATCAGAAAGTGGTGCGGTAGCGTCACATTTTGAGAGCAATATATTGATTTTAGTATTCTTCATTATCAATTCCTCTATTCGAATCGTCACAGTTACAGTAGCCACTCTGTAGTATGACTAAAAATTGGGTCTAAGCTATACTGACACGCTTTGAGGCATAAACGTGTAAATCCATCTACTGTCGGATATCAACACTTTATCTCTGGCAGACATTTCCACTTGGTTGTGTATTGTGGCGTGAGCAGGTCTCTGCGCATGGCCCATTTTTGTTCGATACCTTGAGCTGCAATAAATAAGGTATCTGTGCCATAACGTTGATTAATGCCATCGAGGGTCTTCATTAACGCGGGCTTGGCTTTTGAGACATTAAATAAATCTAACTGGCCATGCTGAGTGCTGACCAAATCAATCAGGCCCACGCCGACTTTATAATAACGTACACCGGCACGGAAAAGTTGAGATGCTGCTTGTGTCATACCTTGAGTAAGTTCAATGCTGCAATCGGTGGCACAAGCAAAGTGCACTAAGGTCTTAAAGCCTGTTGGGCGTTCATCGTAGGGGGAATTGCTGGCAAACAACAACATGGTTTTACAGCTTGAACCTTGCTTACGCGCTTTCGCTGCGGCAATCGCCACATGTTTACTTAAGGCTTGCAGTAAATCCTCATACTCGGTAATACGCTCGCCCACGCTACGAGTTAAGAATATTTACTTCTTATCCGCCCTCGCCTCGTCCCACACTTTGCACGCTTGCCCATTGAGTTCACGCACAGTGCGTTCTATTTCAATACTAAATTGCTTCCGCGCTAAACCTGCAGGGATTTTGGCTAAGTCATAGGCGGTCTTTACGTTCATCAATTCAAGTTTTTTGTTTATCCTACGCCCAATGCCCCAGACATCATTTACATTCATTGATTGTAAAATTGAAATCCGGTCTTGTTCATTATCGATAACACAGACACCCTGATAGCCTGGTAACTTCTTTGCCGCGTGATTGGCTGCTTTAGCCAGTGTGAGTGTTGAGCCTATGCCGACACAAACCGGTAAACGAGTTTCTTTCCAAACCGCTTTTCGAATCAATTGGCCTTGGGCTTGTAAGCACTTAATGGCGGGGTAACAATTTTTAAAGGAGAGAAAGCTTTCATCAATCAAATAGACATGCAAGCTCTGGAGCAAAGCGGCCGATAATATTCATCATCTTTGCAGATAAATCGGCATAGAGCTCATAGTTACTTGAACAAACAATGACACCTAATTTCGTACACAGGTCTTTGACCTGAAAGTATGGTGCAAACTTAGGCACACCCCGTTCTTTCGCTTGCTTGTTTGCCGCTACAATGCAGCCATCATTGTTACTCAACACAATCATTGGCTTACCACGCCAATCAGGCCTAAATACCTGCTCGGCACTGCAATAGAAACTGTTGGCGTCAACTAAGGCAAACATCAGATGTAAGCTAATAATGGACTTTGGCGATGGCAACGAACAGAACGAATAACAACCCCTTCAATCGTAAAGTTATCGTAATCGTGAATAGGCTGAGGTTGATGTTGTCCATTCGACGACAGCAGCATGCGATGCGTTTTATCGAGGATTTTACATACAAATTCACCGTTGAAATTGGCAACAATTACATCACCATGACGTGCGGTTTCCTGACGGTCAACAATCAATATATCGCCATAAAAAATACCCTCGCCCTGCATTGAGTCACCTTTTGCGATACCAATAAAGGTCGCACTAGGATGCACAACTAACAGCTCATCAAGGCTGAGACCCAACTGACTATATTCAGCTGCAGGGCTTTCGAAGCCAGTGATACCGGCACTGGCATAGATAGGGATAATACGCATAGCCAACACCACTGTTTTTATATACAGTAATTATAGGCGTTGTTAGATATCTGGCAAGAATTATTGTGATGTTTCGATGTAACACCATTGGTTCTTTTCTTTATCAAACCCCACGTCAAAATTCACCGCGGTGGTATCACCCGTCTGGTCTCTCTTTGCAACGATACCTTTTAGTTCAGATAAATCATCAACACAGGGGACTCAAGCGCGGCGATGATCATAATTTTTACCAGAATGAGCATCATTACCTCACCAAAAGGCGCGACGGACGACACGACTGCAGCAATGGTAAAAATGCGTGTCCTCAAGACTGATCTGAGTTCTCCTTGAGGGCGGCTTAGCGAGTCTTCCACATCAACAATTTTATTGGCAGTAAGTGATGATTTCAACGTCAAAGGCTTCCCAGTTTAAAACATTTAGAGCGAATTATTAGAAATATCTAATAAAATAACAATATGAGCAGTCTTCAGTGTGAGCAACTTCAAATACTTACCATGTTATTTATCCAAGAGCATTTTTAACCTGCAATAGACGTCATCGAATGACGCTTGGATAGCGAATACTGGCTCTTCGATACGCTGAGCCATGCCTTGATAGAGTTGTGCTCGGGAATAAAGCGTAAAAAGACTTCTAGAACTCCATAGCGATAACCAGAGTGAGAGCCTGTCATGATGACTCCAAAGTTTCTGTTAGATAATATTTCAACAATTCGTGTGAATGATAATACTCAATTTAAAATACAACGCCCATATTACACATTTACACAATATTCTGTGATTGAAGATATTTTGAATAAATGCCCAAATGGTGAAATTAATCGTGGAATAGTCACAGATTTTTTTAAACGTGGAGAGCATGTTCATGGTTTTTTTGCGGCAATGATTTGGGGAGGGATCTCAACCGGAGGACCTACTGGAAATAATTTGTCTCTGTTGTTATCTGTCGAGCCTGAAATATTGCAGAAACACATAGCGGTAGTGGGTGAGTATGTTAAACACAACAAGTTTTCAGGCGCTTATCATTATATGAACGGTGCTGGTAAGCTCAAAGGATTGGGCGACTCATTTTTTACTAAATTGTTTTTCTTCCTGGGTAATGCCAATGAGCAAGAAATTATTCCTCCAATTTTCGATAAATGGACAAAGTTAGCCTATGCAGCGCTCTTGGCTGATAGTGAAGACGATAAGATATTTCATCGATATATATCATCAGTAAAAGGAGTAGATGTCAGATTCCGTACAGCTTATCAAGGAGATGCATACAATGATTATGTTGTTAAGATGAACTGTTGGGCCAAGAATTGTGGAGTTAGTGTCAGCGATTTGGAACAATTTATTTTTGGTTGCAACAGAAAACAAGATCCTTCGGCGTCGAATCCAAGAATGATTTTTGAGAAGAAGGTCAATGAATTTATGCTTACGGCTGTGAGTTAGTCGATAGCTAAAAATTGAATCTTTGTAGGTTTAGATTGATGACTATTTGAAAGATGGAGATAGAGTTATGAAAGAATATATCGTTACTGGTACCTGTGACGGCCGTCGCGCCATGGTTCGGATTTTTGCCTATAGTGCTGGACAAGCTACCCGCCTCGCCCGTGAAGAACATGGTTTTTCGTCTACTGCAAGCACTAAATTGGCTTGATATTATTGTAACTCTTAATTGGATCAATTTAGACTTTGAGTTACTGTCACTGATTTTTCAGAAGAATCCCGAAATGGTTGAAACTGGTCGATGATAAGGAGGCTGAATTATTCAGCCTCCTTTGTTTGCCGTTATTCCCCGAAAGCAAGATGGGCATGAATGGCTGCGCCTGATGCCACAGAGTTGAATGGATCAGCGATGGTTATTTCTGTACTGGGGAACCAATCTTTTATTGCTGTTTGTACTGCAGGAGATAAACCCATACCTCCAGTGATATAAATTAATTCAGGCGATGAATTCGCTGTAGTTATTGAATCATCTATTAAATGCTTTAGCTCATTCAACCAAGTAGTCATGGATTTGCTCATATCGATAGACTTGAGGGGAACTGCAGTGTTTTCATCGATGTAATCAAGTGATAGATTAAAACGATTGCAGTCGCTTAGGTTAATTTTAGCTTTCTCTACATCACTCATAAATCTGTGTACTAATTTACTTTTTTGCAGCGTTCGTAACCTATTTAGTTTATTGGCAGATTTGGCTAAATCCATAAAACGTTCAATTTCATGTCGATGCTTGGGTAGATAGAAGTCGTTTAATAAAGGGAAATTATCGATATCGACCATGCCATTGAAAATCATATGTGGAATAGGGGCGCCGCCGCGTAACAATTCCCCCCTTCCAAAATATGGCGATACTGATGTCATAGCAAAATCTTTATCGCAGACGATGCCACCGATGCGGTTTCCCTTAACAGATAAAATATCCGCCTGCCTGTCAGTTTGATTCACGCGTTCCGGACTCAATTTACATATAACTACATCTGATGTACCCCCGCCAAGATCGACAATCATCACTGTGCGTTCTTGTTCAAGTTGTTTCTCAAAATGTAGGGCGGCTGCCATAGGTTCAAAAATAAACTGAACTTCATCAAATCCTGCCGCAGCGGCGGCTCTTTCCATTATGCTTATTGCTTGTATATTCCCCGCTTCGCCTAAGGTTGAATGATAATGAACGGGTCTGGCGATCACAGCCTTATGAATTGGTTGATCTAGCTCGGCTTCTGCCTTCAAACGCAGATATGACAGCAATCGCCCCACGACGGTTTCGAATACTTGCAGATGTGATTTTCCAATGTCTGCACCAAGAAAATTCTTCGGACTGTTAACCAGTTTTCCAGCCTCGGGAGTAGATAGGTATTGCTGAAAGCCCGCTTCACCAAATTCAATGGTACCTTTAGTTAGCATTTCATCTAGAGACGCTGTTTTTAATTGTGCGTAAATTTCTGAAATAGCCAGGCGCTTAGCCCTACTACTTAATACATTGACGTTCTCTATTTGAGCGTCAACGTTGTTAATGGTGTTTATTAAACTTATGTATGTATTTGAGTTTTTATAAGTTGATGGTACTTTATTCGTCCCACGATTATTTTTTGCACTACCTATTAAATCATCTAATTGGTCTTGTGCACGAACTTTGTTTCTAGTTAGTTCATTTTTAATTTGCCCTATAAAATAGGTTATTCTTTCAGCTGTAGGTGTGGGTAATGGCTTGTCATCTTCTCTTATAAAAATTGAAGATCTTATTTTGAATTTATCATTAAAATCATCATCGACAGGTATCAAGACCACCTTTCCATCTACCCAAGCCGCAACTGAGCAATTACTGGTACCAAAATCAATACCGATATAATTTTTTTTCACATAAACTCCATTTTTTTGAAAGTATTTACTTAATCTATGTAACGGCATTTGACGCCGGAATAGTTGATGTTTAACTTATTGATTTCATTTACTACGTTTATCTAAAACAGACCGAAAATGTCTTTTATTATTTCAATAGCATTACAAAACTTGAAAAGGGTAAATTGCTTATCAGACAGCACATCTGTTCAGCCCCTAAGTCATGTTTAAGTTTTACTCCGCGCTGTTCATATTCTTCTATCGACATATCTAATGTTGAACTTGTGAACCAATATAAATATGCCCAAATAGCCTGAGTCGGAAGGACCTCATGCTCTGGAATTAAGACTAATTCTCGACAACGAATGAGTTTTTGCTCCAGTTCCCCCGGAGTGATGCTGAGAATACAATCTGGAGTATCATCAAAGAGACGACCGAAATAGTGGGGGATCAACAGTCGGATAAATTCCGATGCATCCATGTGTGTTTGCTGAACACTGCAGTGTTGCGCCGGAATGTGTTCTAATACAGAGTCATGTGGCAGGTTTGTGCTTGCTAACCACCATAGCGTTGCCCGGGTGCGCTTGCTGGCCCATTCAAGTACTGCGGCGTTTGGCAGCTTGATATCGATGATCACCAGTGCAGGCCCTTGGGGCTGGATACAACAAAGTTCAGATGGGCTTCGCACTATGGCGTTCTCAATACCTTCTAACTCACCCACTTTCTCAGTGATCAGTAATAGCATCCCGGATCCTTTTTTAGTTTTACCGTTATAGGCTCATTCCAGTTCTATGTGCATATTAACCAGCTGAGGCGTCAAAAAATGTCGCTTATGTTGTTTTATCATTAACCTGAGTATTTTTTCTGTGCAATGGTTAGGCTGCGGTTAAGAGCTTCCCGCAGCGACTGAGGTGCCAACACTTCACTGATATCGCTCATCGACATCAGCCACCATTTTAGTTCTTCGGTATTTGGTAAATCAGCTTCTATGGTGAAATGCTTGCCATCATCCGAATGACTTATGGTTTGTTGCAAACTCAAGGGTGTTTCTAATAAGTGGTATCCCAGATTAAAATCGACCTTAAGCTTTAGGGTGATGAGTTCCTCTATTGGGAAAGCGAGATTGCCTTGTTTCAAGTAGGCGTTTAACTCGAAGTCTAGAGGGATTTTTCTCATTTCCAGCAACCGCTCGGCACTTTGAACCCTATGCAATGCAAAGTGTCGAAAAGCATCGTTGTCTGCTAAGGTGGCTATCAGGTAAATAGTGGTTCCTCGTGTGACTAAGGCAAGAGGATTGATACGATAGTGCTTAGGTTGATTTACTGACCGTGGGCGATAGAAAATCAATAAGCGTAGCCCTTCCATCAGTGCCTGCTCCAGCGGGGGCATGATTAATGGATCTATATGTGGTGCAAGTGGCTGAAATCCCGCTGGGATCGATGCTACGCACTTTGTCCAGCTAGCTAATTTGGGAGTATTAGCCAGTTTTAGTTCAGCTTGGTCGAAGAAGCTGTCGAGATTGTTTTTGAGCTGACTTGGTAATAGGCCCTGTAGGAATTGTTTGGTCAGACTTAAGGCTAAAGCTGTACTGGGTGTCATGTCTATGGCAGAGGGATGCATGCCTTTGACACGGCACCAACTATGGGGGCGAAATGTTTCATTGCGGCTAATGTTGTAATGGTTACTTAGGCAGTCCAGATCCCGTTGAATGGTACGCAGAGGCGCATGTAATCCATCTCGTTCTAGTTTATTTTTGAGCTCAACTGTGGTGATCGATGAAGGAGCCTCTGGCAGATACTTGAGTATGGTCAAGTGGCGCTGGGTTTGTTTTTCTGACATATCCCTATGGACTCAATATGTAAGTAAATTGAAAACGGTATTAACTGCTCTGGGGACATTTATTCCCCTGAGGCAAATGTGTTATCTGACAAATTGACTGGATTGAACTGTATTAGCACTGACTAACATCGTGGCTTTTTGCTCTATTTCCTGACACCAGCTCAGTTTATGAGCCAGTGATTAGGTAGATTTTCGGCTCCGTAAAAGGCCCCCACTAACTGGCATCAAATGGTTGCAGTGTTATTTGCATCATCATCTAAGTTGGTAGCCATTATAAAACAATAATATACAATTTCGACCTAAAAACCGTGATTTTCAACCATAGATCACCAACTCATGGCGATGAGCAGAGATGACGTTGATAACAACGCAGCAGATTATGTTCACCCTAAAAAATATTCTGTCGCTTTACCTATTTTTTCACGTCTGAGTATTCCAGCAGTAACCATGCCATCAAGTTTTTGCTTAACCGTGTTATAACTAAGCCCCAGTAGTTTTTCGGCCTCCCTGGCTGTAATCGTCGGTTTTTTTTGATAACGAGGCTCTCCAGCAACAAAACCAATAATTTTTTTCTCAATATCATCTAAATCAGAATACTGCTCGGCCAATTCAGTCATTCGATATGCAGCACGCTCATATGCAGAAACGAATTCAGTAATGGCACGATTGATAATACTTAACTGATATCGAATAAAATAGGTTAAATCTAACTTGTCATGCTCACAATCCAGATAGCTCTGACCGTATTTGATGGGCGACTTTTGCAACAGCGCTGAAATCGCAATATAGCGGAAACCCGTATAGCCACACTTAAACAGATACCAATAAAACAAAGCTCTTGCTATCCGTCCATTACCATCATGGAACGGATGAACATAGCCAATCACAAAATGAAGAGTGATTGCCAGTATAACCGGGTGAATGTGATCGTCAGTCGAGTTTAACCAATTCACGACGCGGGATAATAGGCACTCAATAGCATCATGCTTTGGTGGCTGATGAACGACCTCAGCATCAGCGTTCACAACCGCAATATCATCAGTGGTTCTAAACATCCCAGAGGTGTAGTTTTTCTGCTCTAAGTGCTGCGTACCCATTCTATGTAAGGTTTTTATCAAATCAATACTGAATGCCTCATCCTTGAGGTCCCACGCTGCATTCATTAAGTCAGCATTCCCAACAATCATCCGCTCACCATCAGTACAAGGCCTACGCTTCTTTCGGAGCATTTCTTTCGCAATCAGCGTCGTTGTTGCAGCGCCCTCTAGCTGACTACTCGATATAGCTTCATCATCAATCAAATTATTTTTAAAGTGCTCAAAATGTACGCTTTCTCCGATTTGCTCAAGCACTCCGAGCATCGCACTATGCGTGGTGTAGCGGTCAATCTGTGACAAAACCCGACTAAACTCATGCAAGTGATTAAATCGGCAATATGTCATGAAGTCAGGAGATTGCGATAGCGCTCGGTTTACGGACTCCGGCAGGTGTAGTGGTAACGGTTTATTTTCTAACGGGGTGAGATTGATTAGCGAACTGTCTCTATGTAGCCGAACTAACCACCAACAGAAATTAACATTTAGGCTAGGCTTAACGCTGCGTCTAAATTCATCAAAGGAATGATACTCGATATGAAGTGAACTGATGTAATCCATGTATTTATTAGGATCATCACCATGATTACGGATCTCAAATATAACATCACTGATAGTGCTAAACGGACACTCAGGCGGTGATAGATACTGACCTGACATAAATTTTATCTCAAAAAATCCAGTTATTGAGACAAGATTAATCAAATTGATAGAATTGAACGAGCTTTTTGTTACATAGAACTTCATTCATGGCTTTACAGTAATTAACGTACAGAGGCTTCATTGAATGCATTGCGTTAGGGCAAACGTGTAAATCTCTCTAATCACTTTATATCGGGCAGACAATTCTACCCGGTCGCACAGTGCTGAAGGATCCCCTCATAAATCAGCCATAGCATAGCCATATTTGAGCAACTGATTGGCGAATAATACCCAGGCCGCCAGCAATTCTTTCTCCGTGATTTGATAATCAGGCCGCCTGAGTACCTCCAATCCCAAGCGAATCGTTGAGAGTACCGTTCGATGCCCAATGGTATTGGCCTGAAAATGCTTATCCCAGCCCTGTTGCTGTGCGTGTAAACCAACTAGCCACAAC
>NZ_JAKKRO010000071.1:0-24151 GCF_025654235.1 Shewanella sp. SM32
GGAAGTAAGTCCTTGCGTCTAAGCATTTTCTTTTTGATTAACTTACCCGCTTTATCGACGCCAACAGCATGAAAAACAGACTTTGCGATATCTAAACCGATTGTAGTAATCTTCATAGGTGGACCCGTCCTCTTTCTGATGAGTTTTAGCGACTACATCGTGGCCCATTGCGAGGCCGATTAAAAGTGGATGGGTCCATTCCATTATCCATGGCGATTGCGGTTATTTGCGGACCTAGTGGACTAAGTTAAAAATAACCAACGCAGCATAAAGTGCGTTACCCCGTGGTTAACATCAGCCGCCGGGACGGAACGCCTAGGGCACTTCACTTCCGTGTTGCATCAATTCAAAAGGTAGCCGACATTCTGTCATTGCTGCGCCTTGAATTGAAGCACCCTAGGCGATCTGAAACTCGTATCTTCAGGTAGCTTGGGTATATTTACTGTATGCCTTTAATCCTAAAGCCATTGACTCTATAATCGCCTCTCATTATGACGATTACACCATTAGGACAACCCATGATCCAAAGCATGACAGCCTACGCTCGCATCGAGCACAAAGCACAATGGGGCACTGCCTCCTGGGAAATTCGCTCAGTCAATCAACGTTATCTCGAAACTTACCTACGTTTACCCGAGCAATTCCGCAGCTTCGAACCCGTACTGCGCGACCGCCTTCGTAAACGTTTAAGCCGCGGCAAAGTGGAAGTCAATTTGCGCTACGAGCTGGCAGACAACAGCAATAACGAGCTGCAGTTGAATCAAGCGCTAGCAAAACAGCTATTAGGCGCCGCCACTTGGCTCAAGCAAGAAGCGGGACAAGGCGATGTCAATCTGACCGACATCCTGCGCTGGCCGGGCGTGCTAGCAAGCGGTGAACAAGATATGGATGCGATCGGCGCCGATCTGATGACAGCCTTCGACTCAGCCATAGATCAATTCATCGAAGCCCGTGGTCGTGAAGGCGAAGCCATCAAAGACATGCTGCTAAGCCGCTTAGACGGAGTCAGCGAGCAAATCGCCGTCGTACGCGAGCACATGCCAACGGTGATGCTGTATCAACGCGAAAAGCTCACCAACCGCCTTGCAGAAATCAAAGGTGAACTCGACCCAGCCCGCATCGAGCAAGAAATGGTGCTTCTGGCTCAGAAACAAGATGTCGCCGAAGAAATGGACAGACTCGAAGCCCATGTAGCCGAAGCGCGCCGCATCCTCAAAAAAGGCGGCAGCGAAGGTCGCCGTTTAGATTTTATGATGCAGGAATTCAACCGCGAATCGAACACACTTGCCTCTAAATCCATCAGCACTGAAATCACTTCAGCCGCAGTTGAACTTAAGGTGCTGATTGAGCAAATGCGCGAGCAGATCCAAAACGTCGAATGACATCCACAACCATCCACTCAGTATCATTAATTATTGTTTTTAATCAGTTTTAACATATAAACCGTCTACTAACATCCATCTATACCCACCACCACCCACCACCATATGGTGGGTATATTGGTGGGTATGCTACAATAATCCTGATCGTCAGTGGTGGGTATTATTGGCTTTCATAAAAGCAACCTTAAGGTCATGATGGGGAAAGGATTTATGGGAAACCTGACAGTAAAAGAGATTGAGTCCAAGGCAAAAGGAGAGCCAGGCCGGTATGCAGATGGAAACGGTCTGTATTTTGTTGTCCCAAAACTTGGCGTTCCATATTGGATGCTCCGTTACACGGCGCAATCCAAACGCAAAGAAATGACCTTAGCAAAATATAGTGATATGTCTCTTGCGGATGCGCGTGCAGAAGCTGCTATCAAAATGAAACAGTTTCGCGATGGTCTCGACCCACTCATAGCCAAAAAACGTGCAGAGCAATCTCAAATCAAAACTGTTGATGAGCTTTTTGCTGATTGGCACCTAGGTAACGTCAATCGACTTAAATACGCCAATATTCCAGAACGTATCTATCGCAAGGATATAGCACCGCATATAGGCAGCTTTAATATCGATACTGTTACAGCTAGAGATATCAGAGACATCCTTAAAGCTATCAAAGCGACAAGCCGCCCCGCCATCGCTAACGATGCTCTAATGTACTGTAAGCAACTTTTTAATCACGGCATAAAGCTAGATTTACTTGGTGCAAATCCCGCCAGTGCATTTTCTATATCAGATGCTGGTGGCTTAGAAAAAAGTAAAGACCGCGCTTTAACGCTAGAGGAAGTCACCACGTTTTTTAAAATCGCTAGGGAAAATAGTGACAGCTTTAGCCGTGACAACTACCTAGCCTGTGCACTACTGATTACATTGGGAGTACGCAAGTCTGAATTGGCTGAAGCGCCTTGGAAGGAGTTTAATCTTGATGAGAAGGTGTGGAATCTGTCCAAAGACAGAAGCAAATCAGGAGTGGGTATTGCGATTCCATTGCCTACCATAGTGATGGAATGGCTATATGAGTTAAAAATTAGAGCTTGTGGCTCAGATTATGTCTTTCCAAGCAGACGCTCCAGTAAAAATCCCCATATGGGCCCTGATACGCTAAACCGAGCAATCACTAAACTGTTTGGCCACGAAGCGGGTAAGAAAAAACAACCCCCTAACTTAATGGGTGATATGCCCCACTTCACTGTCCATGATCTTCGTCGTACCTGCCGTACCCTGCTTGCAAAACAAGGTACACTAGGACACGTTGCTGAGCGTTGCCTTAACCACAAACTAAAGGGTGTTGAAGGGATTTATAACCAGCATGATTATTTCGATGAGCGAAGGGAAGCGTTAGAAAAATTGTCGCAATATTTGAAATTGATTATAAACACCTCACGCTGAAATAATAACTATTTAGATCTAGCTCAGTTAAAGGCTTTTTAACTGAGCCAAATCTAAAGTCAACAGTCCGATTCAAATACCATATGAATCGCCACTATTGCACAGGCGTCTCACGACTCAAATTTCGCCTCAATTTAAACCATCATGCAAACATGCAGGTTAAAAGCCTTACCGCTGTCGCTTTGCTCCGGCTGAGAGTAAAGGTCATATTCTGGTGTTGTTGGAAGACCCCGAGAGAATTTAGATTTACTCCTGTGCCTTGTCCTTCCAGACGCCATTCCTCTCAAACACCTATTAAATTGGCCGAGCCGAACCTTGAACTTAGTGCTTTGAGTTGTATTGCTTTTTGATATTCTCCTTCCACGCCTTTTCATAACCTTTTGGCGGTTTGACTTTAGTACCGTTGTAATCACGATACATTGAGTCCTTTTGAAGTATTTTATTAACTAAAACAATTGCTTGACTATCTTTGATTTGAAAGCTAATCAATTCACTATCAACCAGTCTATGAATATCAGCCCTTAACAGAATTCCCAGAGATGGATGATAGATATTTGGGTTTTTTTCATCTTCGAGCTTTCCTACTGGACTGATGTGAGCAGCCTCCATTGCCTCTGCGATCTTGCATCCAGTAATTGGACAGGTATTGCCATAGGCTTCGAGAAGATCAGCTCTAAATTGGGCCTGTAATGATGATGGGCGTTGTTTGGCTTCGCGTACCTTCCGTTTCATGGCGTCGGTAAATTTGGGGAGAGAATATATGTCGCAGATCGCAGGAATGGATAAGACTTTTTCTAGGAGATTGATAAGGGTGTTTCTATCTTTGTAAATGTCTAACAACAATAATTCGTAGTCTGGGCTGATGCCCTTGTCAGATAACGCCTTTACTACCGCTTTTTTCTTGCTGGTAAATCGTAATCTAAAACGATTCTCATCTTTTCCTAGTGATCTATCTCTGTAAATGCCAAACAACGGAGTGATGGGTTTATCGCCATTCGCCATCGATGGCCGAAACATTAGGTACCGGTGCTTCTTATATTGCACGGGATCGGCGATCACCCCATTTTCAAAGATGAGTTCAGCCACTTGATAGATGATATCGAGGGTTTCACGCTCCCAAGGCATCAATTTAATTGATTTACGGCGCTCAAAGCTTTCCTTACACGCAAATTCGAAATCTAACATAACTTATCCTCTCCTTTTAAATCCTTATACATGAGCATTCGACCATCAATTACATCCGCATTTCGACATTAATTTATTAATAAAAATCAATAAGATAGATTGTTGAGAAAGAACAAATAAACGCATCATTCAGGGATTGCACAATGGTTGGTCGGATAGCGGGGGGGAGAGCCTGATGTTGTTTATAGCTCATTTTGCATGATGCTTTAAATGTGTGGCCCAATGTTGCTTCGCCTCTTTCCCGTGCAACAGTTGATACGCATGTTGTCTGTAGTGGTCATCAAAAATTAGCCGAATAGTTCATTAAGTCTAACTGTTAGCATTGTTAGCAAGTAAGTGTACCATTTTGCGATAAAAACGAAATTTGGACTTTCTCCCCCCCATCACAACTAATTTTTTTGTTGGCATCATTCGCTTCATCGGCGGGGCTTCTGCCGATGTCAAAACTAAGGAGAAATGATATGACCAAAAGTAAATCACCGATGACACCAGGTGCAGCCGCACGAATTCAAAGCTCAGTCGCAAAGCAAAATGGCGGAGCAGTTCCTAAAGGTAGCTTTGGTTCAAGGGCACAAAGTTCGGCAGCCAAAAACTCATCAACCAAAGGTGAAAATTAGTATGTCCAAGCATGACGATGATAACCGCAGTCGCCAACTTAATCCGGAAAACGATGCTTATTGGCAAAGTCGCGGCGAAGATGAACGGCCTGACGACTGGCAAGAAAGAGCTGAAGAAGAGTCATAAAACGTTCTGAAAGTTCTATCCTCAGATAGATTGGCTGGTCTCAACCCCAGCCAATCTAACGAACTGTAATTCTAAGTGGTGCTTGTAGTAAAGCTCATAACGACCAACCACATTCAAAAAAGCTTTAATCAGAGGCGAGATATCAGTTAACTCTTTACTTTGAGTAAGTTGTTCACACCAGCTCTTTAAGGACTTATCTATACCAAGCGCCATGTTACCCATCAAAATTAGTTGTGGATTATGACCAGGTCCGATTTCTTGAGTCAGGTTATCTAGAAATCTCTCCAGCGTATCTTGGCTTGGGATATCTTTACCTTTTTTCCATGCTTTTAACGTATTGTAGCAACGATCGGATTCAGATTCGCTAGACGGATTTACAGGGTCACATTTCATAGGAATATACTTCGCCATTTTGCGATGTGACAGCTTTCCATAATTTTTGGATATTACATCTCGAATTTCTTCTAAAAACTCACCAAAACAACTTATCGAAGGTAACTCACCACACTCATTTGATGAAAATCGAGTGATCGCCCTACACAAAAGCCCTTTTTTATTATTAAGTTCTGACGGTGCGGTACCATAAGTAATGATACAGCCGACTTCATAGCTAGCGAACAAATGAAGATAAAAATCAAGATGTAAATAGCAATAGGATTTCATTAGTGAAGCAATAGGCTCTTCCTCCAACAATTTCCCGGCTGCATGTAAAACCAGCCCATTTTCGTAAGCAAGTAATTCTGCTTTTGGAACCAAGGAAAATTGTTCCCAGTATGGTCTCATTAGTCTCATTATCGCTACACTATCTTTTTTATCCACTTCCGCATTTTCAATGATGTAAGTTATTCTCTTTACCATCTCAATATGTGCATCACAGCGCTGTATAATAAAATCAAATTGAACCGAGTATTCACCAGCGAATTCTTGTTGCTGATAAGCCTCACTCGCTCTCATACCCCCTACAAGAGACAACCAATCCCCTGCACTTGAGAGTTCTGCTGCTCCTTTCATAAGTAAAGCTTTGGATAAGGCGTCACCCTTGGAATTAATGGCCTCATACGAAGGCTTCATCCAATTTAAAAATTTTTTAGCTGTGGGATATCCCACTCCCTTACTAAACATTGCGAACCAACCACTTCGACTGAACGGTAGTGGGCGTCCAGATTGTTCTGCAGCAACTTCTAGCGCCTGCCGAAGTGACATACCAACGATGAATTCAATACAGTCGTTTAAGGAGGGGAGGAAAAAGTTATCCTTACCTGAATAATTGAGGCGAAATTTTACTTTTTTTTCTCGCATTTCCTCCGACAACTTTTCAGCATAAGAAAATAGATCTATATCGTCCGCTGATGGTGCTAAACAGCCCTGATCATTGCCAAATTTTTCATGCTCATTTAGAGCATGCTTCGTCATCTTTTTTACTGACGTTTTTTCTGTCATGGTCAATATCTCTATTTTGCGCTCTCAATACCTATCAGAAGACCAATAAAGAGTCTTTGTTTACTCCGTATACACCTGTATGCAACCGAATAGAACTTTATAAAGCTCATCCATATCTAACTAAAAAGTGTCGAGGAAATCAGTGGCGATTCCAAATCAACTCAGCGGTGAACTACTTAATTATCCACCTCTTGAGGGCTTTTTATTTTGGTCTACCTCAGCCATCTGCTAGACGATCTAGTATGTTACAGGTTTGATAAACAGCCTCTTTTACTGAAGACAATGTGGAACACTCTAACTTAAACCAATACAACAGACCTTCCATAAATCCATCCCTTACAAATCCCAACTCAAAAAGCTCATTCTCAATATTTTGTGGCAACGCTTCATATTCACCTAAAGCCTGTTTAAAGGTAAGAGTGAAACTCGCGTCTGTATAGCTGACATCAAGCTCATATAAACCGCCTAAATAGTACAGTCCGGCAAACTCGATGTATGGTCTACTCTCAATACCTCGCACAGGTTCATAGTCCATTATGCTAAATGGTAAGCAATCAAAAAATTCTGTTTTCAATAAATTAAATAGATAAGCGGTTCGGATTTCGCTTTGCTTGTGATTTCTTTGCGACTGGTGCATTAGGATCACCGTATTCTCTTCCATAGTCACAAAGCCTTGACTCGATATTTCAAAGAGAGATGGTGTAGTAATTAGCAAATGCTGCCAATTGTCTTGATCAAACGTCCGTGTTGATACATTTGTGGAGCAGATGCTTTCCAGACTTTGAACCACATTGTCAGTATCAAATATCGGATCATCAAATACTTGTTGTACATAGCTTTGCTTTTGATTCCATTCGTCATCCGCTGTCAACGATAAGCGCAGCAATCTCGACCAAGAAAAATCCCGACGAGCGTTTTTAGCACTCAAAGAACTCAGCAAATTATACGGATTGCCTCCCTTACTGATGAAATAGATACCCTTACAGAGTACTGCTCGCTCCCATGCATAATTCATTTTGTTAGAGCCATCCTTCAGTACATCAAATACTGATTCAGCAGCCTTGGCATAATACAAAAATCGCGACAAAAATTCGTTATCAGAAGGAGGCCACTCCACATCTTGATGTACAGAAAAGTAGTCAACAATGCCAGAAAATTTGAGAACAAACCCAATTTGCCCCTTTAAGTAGGGGTGAAGCTCAAGTTGCAAAATCGATGTCCGCCATTGTGTCGACTTCAAAAGCAAATGTGCCTTTAACTTCTCTTCAAAAACCTGATATTCAGGAAATGCTTTGATATCGATATTGTCACGCAGTAACTCAAGGATTGGTGTTTGGTGGCGCGCTAACTCGTTTAAACTGACGAGAGAGGCATAATATTCTGAGAACGTGTTGAATATTTTCTGCTCTGTTAGATTGAACACAACACGCATCCACTCAACCAGCTCTTGGTCACGTTTACCATTAGCAACCGCACTGTAGAATGCAAAAAAACGCAATTTTTCCGGATAGCTTGTCGAATTGGCGAGTACTTTTTCAAAGGTCTCAACCTCTTGATAGTAATCATTATCGATCAAGTATAGGGTAAGCCCGCCTTGTTTGGAGTTGCCATCACTAAGTAAATCAAGAAGCTCAATTAACTTAATCACCACCACCTGTGACAGCGCGTTTGCACTTTCATACTCTTGCAAACTTAAGCGCTTCACTTTCGCACTTTCAAAAAATGTATATTGAACTTCATCGATATCGATACCACCTCGTAACAATTGCTGCTGCGCGATAAATAACCCGATGAAATTCATCAACTCATCATCGAAAGTATTGTCACCTGAGTAAGTGTTTCGAAATGGCCAAAACACGTCTGCCCACTCATTATCAATTTTGTGAATAAAGTAGTCGTACCCTGAAATCGGTCCAGCCTTATAGGCTAAGCTGTAGTTAAGTGGCCATTCACTGTGAAATGATTGTATTTTTTTCTCTAACTTAGCTTTGAAGTTTTCAAAGGCTGTTAACTGCTTACCACGAGCATTCATCTTGATGTAAAGATCATCAGTCAGTAAAAACTTTTCCAGGTTGAGAAATCTGAAGGTGATTACTGGCGATTCATCGTGTGTCAATCTCAGGTAAAACTCAGGATGCCCCCTGAATTTCAGGTGGATAGCATCCAGCATTGTTAACATTGACTGGATAGTTGGATCCAGACACCAAGACGTAAAAAACCAATGTTGGTCTTTAATGATTGAGGAAACTGCTTGAGGGGATGCACTGTCTTCCATCAATGTGTAATCAAACGAACAGGTTACTAATGCATCGCAAAATTCGCGAGAACTGCTTCTGGTTTCATAGGTGAACCGAGATTGCCGATTATGACTCAGGATAGCATTGAAGGACTCCTGCTCCCCCGCACTAACCGCCAAATACCAGTGCAATAAAAACAACGTGGTGAGTCGTTGCTGACCATCCAGTGGAATAAATTTCGACGATTCAGTAATACTTCCATAAACAAAATCCAGGTCATTAAAAGGCCTGTTAGCGGCTAAGTATTCAAACAGTGCTTGTAAAAAGGATTCTCGTACAACGGCTTCCTTTTGACGTCCCTGCGCGTAATCCCGCTGAATGATGGGAATTTCAATCTTCAAATCAGAGTCGCGAAACAGCTGGACAAAACTCAAGCGCGGCCCCTCGTGCACTAGGTCCAATGGCTCAGTCATTTCTTGCTCCTTGCTCTGGTAAGTAATCGGCCAACACTTGCTTTATTGCGTTTACATAGTCGTTTGCATCGGCTTCATTCCAGTGCGCAAATTCCGTATATGCTTTGCTGTAATATTTTAAAAAGGCATTCTTGGTGCAAATGGGCACAAACACGCCATGACTGTCGCATTCGATAATTCGGGCGCGTTTGATGGGGAAAAGCGCATTTTTGTAGCTTCGATTGGTGCTGGAATCGAGCAAAGCCAAATTGCCAAGATCATCAATCCAATCTACTGGTTGCTGGTGTAGCTTTTCGTTTACTGATTCAAAAAAATCATCAAAGCTGTGTCCGAGAAAATCGTCGTTTTGGAAGCTTTCGACCTCATTCAAAAGTTGACTAATTTGTTTCTCTGCAACCTCTTGAACCGCTTTAGTGGCAGCCTGCGGATGCTGCGGGTTAAGGGTAAGCGATGTGTCAGATTCTACTTTAGGAAGAAAGAATGTCCGTGCACTCGGGTCATTACGTAAAAAATGTGCTAACTCATCAAGCCACTTGGTTCGCTCTTTTCCTTTCGGAACTCTATCGCTTCTGGAACGTATATGCTCAAGGTCCCACTGCTCGTGCGTAAAGCGGTCAAATGGGAAGCGGACATCCGCATTTTTGGTTGACAGTAACGTTTGAATGTTAAACAGCAACAAGAGTTGCCGAATCTCTTTGGGATTATCTTCGTAGGTTAATTCATCGATATTTTTAGGTAGTTTCTCTGCGATAAGGGCTCGTAAAGCTTGCTTAAAATAGCTTTTAGCCAATTGATGGTCCTTTAAATCAGCCACTCTGAAGCCGCTGTGCACCAAAAAGCCTATCAAATGATACAGCTCGCGGTCTTGGTACCAATCTTCAAAAGTTAAAAAGTAGTCTTTGACCTCTTTCCACAGTGCGTCGATGGACTTTCCTTCCACATAAAGGTCGTCTTGGAACTGGCTGAAGGTATAAAAAGGGTCATTGCCGCCGTTATTCCCTTTCATTAAATCAAATACGTATTCGATACGCGTTGGATAGGATTTACCTGAGTCGTTGATAAAATACCAAAACGAGGGTTCTTGTAGGCGTTTCTCTATTGCATCCCATTCGGAGGCAATCTGCAGCTGCTTTAACTTGGCTTCTTCAGATTTAAAGTGAGACTGTTTCAAAAACAATGCCTTAATCAGCTCTGCATTAGTCAGTGGAATTTTCCCAATATTGATACGTGCAAATACATCAATGGCGTAACCTTGGTCAGCACCTTCTCCGCTCAAGTCATACCAAATGACTTTGACAGCAGGTCTCTCTGAAGACTTCTCCAGAAGGATTTTTATAAAGTCATCATGGTCGCTGTAATCTTTGTCGGCAAACCACTCTTTGATAGTCTGAAATGCCTGGTGCATATGAAAAAAATCGATGTTGTCGATCTGGAATTCTTCATGGATATGCTGCAGAAATTGGGGGCAAGTATTGCGTGTTTCGTAGTCTAATGAATAAAGCTGTCTTTTATAACGACGGGCCAAAGTGTCACGAAAATGTTCAATTTCGAAGTAACGCAACAGCAAAAACAGCGTAGTTAGGCGCTGTTGACCATCTACCACCTCCCAGTTGCTCCCTTTCTGAATCACGACTACAGGTTGCAAGCAATAGAAGGCAGATTGACTGGACGCTGGTGTACGGGCGAACTCCCAAATGTCATTTAACAATGCTTCAACCTGCATTGTCGTCCAACGATACCCCCGTTGATAAGCAGGAATTAAGAAAAACTGATCCAACAGTTCATAGATGCTTTTTAAGCACAGATGAGAGTCAATAACTTGATTATCATGCATATGACACGAGTCCTTGTGAAAACTTTTAATAAAACAATTTATCCCTTTCCAGTCATCTCGGCAGAAAACCTAACACATATCAGATAACAACAAAGCCTCTAAAATAGAGGCTTTGTTGTTATCAATTCAAGCTGTCAGCCAATGCTGGCTACCTAATATTTTTTCTGCGATAGAAATTTGCCGCACGGTAAACAACTGCTTTCTGGCATTCCATGAATGTATACCTTCCACTATCTGGTCGGTATTTCTTGCCTGCTCATATTTATTTAGCCAGTGAACCGTTGCAAGAAGCTCCAGCCCTTGTGGCGATTCAAAGCCGTCAACAAGTTGCGATACCTTTTCAAACCGTTCACGGGTGTCCGGATGCTGCACCAGAAAGTTCTGAGCTTCTTCAACTGCACCAGGTACAAGATGAAGTTCTTTGTCAGGCTTATCACCACCGTCTGCATAGCCAGATATGAAGTGCCCTTCAATAGCATTAAGTACATGACGTAGATTCTGCGCATAAGGGCCATAATGCGCCTTTTGATAGTTCAAACGTAACGGCTCTCCAGCTTCCTGCATAAAATACAAAAGCTTATGTACTTCAAGTAATGATACCGTTGGGTCAAGCAAACCTTTCAGGTAACGCTGCATCAACTCTATTAATACCGCTCTGCCTGCCGTCATCTTTGGCACTTCTTTTTGCTTTGATATTCTATCGTTTTGTGGAGCGCCTGATGGTTCATAAAGCAAAACTTGAACATCACTTAATGGTTGCATTGCTGTTTCGATTTTTTCACGTACCACCAGCCAATCTAATCCACCTAAACCTGCTCCTAATGGAGGGATGGCAATAGACTTAATGCCAAGCCTTTGAATATCTTCAACGAGAGCAAGTAAACCTGACTCGATATCCTCAATTCGACTTGCACCTCGCCAATGGCGCTTTGTTGGAAAGTTAACGATAAAGCGAGGATTTGCAAGTTGCCCTGTTTCAAAGATAAACATTTTACCAGGCTGCACATTTTTACTGCTACAAGCTGCCGCGTAAGCTTTAAAGTTATCAGGCCAAGCTTTCTTAAACTGCAAAGCAATACCACGGCCCATAACGCCAACACAGTTAACTGTATTTACGATTGCTTCTGTATCAGCACGTAAAATATCACCATGAGTAATTTCAATCATATTTACGGCCTCCTCAGTAATACCAATTGGGGTTAATTCGAACAGGTGGTCTGTATGCAGCTCTTTGCAACGTATTGACTACCTGCTGGTGAATGATTGGTGATTGTACAACAATTTCCTCCACTAAATGCCAAGGAAAACTATGTTCCATCAAAAACTCAGCTTGCTTGCCTTCTTTGCAACCTTGCCATTGTCTTGCTCCAATCGCTTGCCAATCTAGCTCATTTAGCCGAGCGAGATCATTTCTATCTTCAAAATAGTATGAGCCAGCATTTGAAAGCGTAAATGCCCATCGACGCCTTTGCTGCAGTGCCCATTGAACTGTAGCGTGCAGATCTGCTTGAAGATGGATAATCGGCCCCTGGCCACCTCTGTAAACTAACTCAGCATTGTCAGCTCGATGAATCACGTACAACATGATCGAACGCGGGCAGAAATAAAATGGTACACATTGCCCAACATACAAATCAGGGTAACTATCCAACGTTAGTTCATTGAGACGGCGCTGTTTGATAGTGTTCATGCCTATCGTAGTACCTGCGGCCTGTTGAGCAATTATCTGAGCATCACAAAGCAGCGCATTCGAAGTCAGAATGGAAGCTAAGCGATCGACATGAACAATATGATAAATTTTAGGCTGTGCAGGTACCATTTTTCACCCCATGGCCGTTACAGAATTAGCTAACCGCTTTTCGTGACCAAACGGTGTGGTATAAAAACGTTGTTCAATGCCGTAAAGCTGCTTTGACTCATCGTCATTGGATATTTTAAACTTTTGATTTTTTATCAAACCATAATTTTTGCTCACCACAAAAAACAAATAAGACACTGCGTTCGGAAGTGCTATTGTCCAATCTAAGCAAGCCACATCACTGAAAAAACGATTGAAAAAAAAGCCCAGTGTATATCCTTTTTGGACCAGAAAGATAATCACCAGTAGTAATGTGGCATTGACTGTCAGTACAACTCGAAACGCAATGTTGATCATTTTATCGTTACCTGACCGTTCATTAGCATGGGAAGCAGCCAGTCTCGGAGCTTAACCAATTTTTTATTTTCCAATAACTTGAGCTTTATCTGTTCGAATAATGGATAAGCTTTCTGATGGTAGTCCTGCAATACTTGATCTGATGGTTTCAGAATTCCGATTGTACTAAAGTCACCTTTATTCATATTTGAGAAAGTATTACCAGTCTTAGCGTTTGCTCCCTCAAAGTAACTTTTAATAGCAAAATACAGATAATATTTATTGATGTCGTTGCTACAAACTACAGAGTTAATTTGCTGATTTGTTTGTGCTGGTGTAGTCACAAAACCAACTAAACCAGGGCTAGCTATGCAAGTTACACATATACTATCTTCTGGCAAAAATTTGTTTTTCTGGGTTGCCGCACCACTGTCTGTAAGTGTTTCTTCGGTTGAAACGATATATGTATTACCTCGAATATCACCAATTGTGATAAACGGTACATTACCGCCAAAATACTCAGGATTGTCTTTCGAGGGAGTTTTTCCTGTAACAATATTGGGTTCAATAGAACCTATCGTTGAATCACCCCACTCCTCCGGTATTTCGCGTTTTAGGGTTGGGTTGTAGACCATTTTACCGCCGGTGGTTTTGTAGGGTTTGCCTTGTGGTGAGTCGTCGGGGAAGTCGAACTGTACAAACCAATAGTCGTATAGAATTTTGGCTATAGACTCCAGCTCAGCATTGATGCGGTTATTGAGTTCGATTTTTTTGTCAATGCAACTAGCGGCACTAACAACTTTTCTTTGATGGTCAATGTCAATGTTCGGGAAAGAAATATACTTCAACGCAGATATTGGTAGCTGTGGCTGTGCGCTTCCAGAACCATGAGAAAGGCATTGCTTTTGAAATAAAGAAGACCTAAAAAATAGAAGTATGAAATACGGGTCATATTTCTCTGGATCCGTTCTGACGATAACCATACCAGAGTTAATTCTGATATTTTTGAATGGCGTATCGCTTGTTACTAAGGCGACATTTCCTACGGTGCCTCTTGTGGTGAGCACAATGTCACCCTGCCTAACTTTACCCTTCCTAAGTTTCTTATCTTTTTCTTCATCAATAAACTCAACTCGAGTAAAGTCAAACCCGGTTTTCTTCACATTCCCCGTGTTTAGGAACACGCAATAGCCATTCGCTATTAGTTCAGACTTGCTCGGGTAATTTGTACCTCTGTCCCCGTCGATAAAATCTATTTCACTTTCAGCAAAACTAATGAATTTCGGGTTATTCATACTTCAACCCCGCCAACTGCTTTTTAATCTCAGTTTCCAATTCACGGGACTGGCTAAACAAGCTTTCCAGATTACAGGTAAAGGCCTGCATCTTTTCGGCAAACTGCTCTGGGGTAATATCGACATATTCGATTTTGACATCGAAGTACTGCCCCGCGCTTAATGAGTAATTTTTGGCTTCGATATCGTCATAATCCACCGCAACCGAGAAGTCAGCTTCAGCATCTTTAAAATTAAACACATCGACAATGCGTTGTTCTTCATCAGAACTCAGCACGGTTTTTTGGTTTTTGCCGTCTTTGATTTTCTCACCCAGATTGGAAGCGTCAATCAGCACCACCTTTCCTTTATTGCTGGCGTCAATAAATAGAATGGACACGTTAGTGCCTGTGGTGGCGAAGATATTGGATGGCATAGATACCACTCCCGCGAGCATTTTGTTTTTCACTAAATGTTCACGGATTTTTTTGTCAATACCTGATTGGGCGGTAATAAAGCCTGTTGGTACGACTACAGCCGCTTTTCCGTTTGGCTTCAGAGAAGCAATGATGTGTTGTAAAAACAGCGAGTAGATCGCCATTTTGTCTTTATCCTTTGGTGGAGTCTTGGGTATACCCGCAAAGAAACGTTCATTGTTTGCTTTGCTGTCTAGTTCCTCCCTATAGTCGCTGAAATCGAGCTTAAATGGAGGGTTCGAGACAATATAGTCAAAGCGTTTTAGCGCTTTGCCATCTTTAGTACTCTCTACATGGTAAGGATGCTGAATGGTGTTACCTTGGATCACATTCGGAATAGAATGCACCAAGTTATTTAAGATCAAGTTTAAACGCAGCAGGTTGGATGACTTTTGCGAAATATCTTGGGTGTAAATGCTACAGCGGTTTTCACCAATGGCATGGGCCACGTTCATAAGCAAAGTACCTGATCCCGCCGATGGGTCGTAACAGACAACATTTCGTACTGTGCCTCGCTCAGCTTGTGGCACTAAAATTTCCGCCATAATGCGTGCTACCGCATGGGGAGTGAAATATTCGGCGTATTTACCGCCGGCGTTGCTGTTGTAGTCTTTGATCAAGTATTCAAAGATGGTGGCGTAGAAGTCGAATTTTTGGGTGAAGATACGCTCAAAGCTGAATTCCACCAGTTTATTGATAATCGCACGGCAGAATGCATCGCGCTTTGAATCATCAGCAATGTATTGGCTGATACGGTCGAACAGCACCACTTTTGCGCCGCCATCGGTTTTTACTGCGAACACCTCGTTATTGGTGATGGCAATGTCGATAAGGGTATCGTCAAACAGTTTGGCAAAGTCGGGCGCGTTTTGTTGGCTAAACAAGTAGCTAATAAAGTGCTGTGGCTTTAGCCGTGCGGTGTCGCCGCCCATTTGCAGTTGCAGCATGTCGAGGTCGTCTTCGCTCATGGCCGCTAGCGCTTCTTCCCACTTGTCGGCTTTGGCGATGGTGTCGTCGAGCTTTTTGGCTTCAAAGGCAAACTTGTCGTTTAAAAACTTGTACAAGAAGATTTGGGTAATGATTTTAAATTCGTTACCGTCGTTACCTAACCCATAGTTAGCACAAATGCTTTTTAAGCTATCAATGAGGGTTTTGGTTTTTTGCTGAAATTCTAATTCAACCATGGTGTTTCTATTTCCTAATGGGTGTAACCGGCGCTATTTGTCAGTAGCGACTAAGCAAGCATTACCACGCTTGGCTGCCAGTATTAAATTCTTTTAAATATTCCGCGACGACGAGGTGATTTATGTAACGCGAGGCGTCGGCGTTGAGTTTGATTTGCTGCTCTTTCATAAAGCGACCAATCACCAGCGGCATCATTTGGCGTTCAAAGTAACTTTCGTTATCCAGCACTTGGCTGTTGTTGAGCACTTGCTCGTCGGCGTCTTGCTTTACGCCCGCCAGTGCCTCAAAAATTTTACGCTCTGACTCGCTGATGTCGCTTTGGCTTTGCTGGCGCTCTTGCAAGCGTTTGTGAATACGGGTGTATTTGGCATCGCCTAGGTACTTTTGCTTTAGCTGGTTGTTTTGGCGGTTAAGCTCTTTGACGCGGTCGTGAATTTTATTCAGCGCGTCGATATTGGCATTCATTTCATCTTGGGTCACTTCACTTAAGTTTTTCTTTTTAAACAGCCGCTCTAGCTCTTCTTTTAAGCTGACAAACTGCGGGTCCTGCTGGTCAAAATTGCTGGCTAATGCTTCGCGAGTTTGACGCAGGGTGTTTTTGAGCTTGTCGGCCAATACCAGCTCTTCTTCGCCGATTTTGGTGAATGTAAAAATTACATCCTCTAGAGCTCTATTGAGCAAGTTACCAATGTCAGCGCCATCTTGTATTGAGTTGGCAAGGTTCAGCATATCTAGTCTATCGCTGGTAACTCGAAATAGCACATTGAGCTTGGCAAAATCTAGCTCCGCCAAACTCTCATAATCGCCTTGTAAGCGGATGAGATTATACAGGCTACGGGCGTCGGCTAGGGCTTTTTTTAATGCCAAGACGGTATCACGATCCTGAATTTGGCTGATCTGGTTGCAAAACTCTTCCATGTTGTCGGTATCAAAACGAAACAGTACGTCCTTGATGTGCTCAATTTCTTGCTTGATCTCTTCCTGCGATTTAAACAGCTGTGAGTAGTGCTCCATCTCATCGCCAAGCTCCGACTGTAGTTCGTCGAAATAGGCTTTGTTGGTGGCATCGAACTCTTTACTGATGTCAGCAAAATCGACTACATAGCCGTAACGGAAATCTTTGTAAGTGCGGTTTACCCGCGTCAGTGCTTGCAGCAAGTTGTGTTTGCGGATCACCCGACCAAGATAGAGCTTTTTCAGGCGTTTGGCATCAAAGCCGGTGAGTAGCATGTTGTACACAAACAAGAAGTCGATTTTGCCTGCCTTAAAATCTTCTACCCAGTTTTTGCGCTCTTCTTTGCTGCCGATATCGTGCAGGATCAATGCGGCATTTTTTACCTTTTGCGCTTGTTTAACCGATTCGACATAAGCCGTTGGCGCAGGCTCGGCGACTTCTAATGGTGTATTAACGCTTTGCGGTAAAACAGGTGTTTGGGCATACACTGCATTGAAAATCTCAAACATTTGCTTGGCTTGGTCTGAGCTATCGCAAATGACCATGCCGCCAATCGTTGCATCGTTTAGTGCACTACGACTCTTTTCAAAGTCGGTCACAATGTAAGTCAGCATGGGCTCAACAAAGCTTGGGTGTGCATAGATTTTTTTACGATCGACATCGCCCATTTTCACTTCGGCTTCTTCTAGGGCTTTTTGCAGTTCGATTTTGTATTGGGTGCTGATTTCTTCACGAATTAAGCGCAAGGTATAGCCGTCGGCAATGGATGCGTTGTAGTAGTACTTGTGAATGTAATCACCAAACAAAGCGCGGGAGTTGTAGTCATCCCCCAATAACGGCGTACCGGTTAAGCCGATTTTAATGGCGTTGGTGTCTGACTGACTTAAATTGGCTAAGAAGCTACCTTTGGGGTTGTAGCTGCGGTGCACTTCGTCCAAAAAGTACACTCGCTGAATCGCAACGTTGTAGTCTTTGGTGCTAACTACATCAGGATCATCTTCAAATTTTTGGATATTCACTACTGTGATTTCTGGCTTACCAGAATGATTGTGGATGACTTGCGTCGCTTTGATATCGCGTGCAAATTCTTCCCGTGAATTCACTGTATATACCGTAAGACCGCGAGCTGTAAATTCACGTAGTGCTTGTTGTAACAAGTCTAACCTATCGACGATAAAGTAAAACTTAGGGATCACCTGTTGGCGTTGGAAGTAGTCAGTTAAAAATCGCACGTTGTAAAATGTGAGTGCAGTTTTCCCACTGCCCTGGGTGTGCCAAATAATGCCTTTTTTAACACCTGTGTTGAGCTTATCTTCAATCGCTTTGGTGGCAAACAACTGCGGGTAACGCATAATGTGCTTTTGTAAACCGTCGGACTCAGACACATACGTCAGTGCATAGCGAAGAATAAAGGCTAAGCGATCACGACTGACCAAAGAACTACAGATACGATTGGTTGGACGTTCGGGCTGTTTGTTCGTTTGAAATTCAGGATTACTGCGGATCACTTCTAGGTTATTGTCTTTTAATACTCTTAGCTCATCTTCATCCGATATAGGCTTCAATAATGCAGTGAGGTTTAACACCTCTTCTTCGCGGAAGTAATTGAATACAGGTTTGTGGTATGAACTGCTAGCGTAAAAGGCTCCTTGTATAGGTTCTGGTTCGCCCTCATCGTACTCCATGTTATTGGAGAAAATCATAAACTGGGTGATATTGGCAAAGCGCTTAAACTTAGAGTTCTGAAAGCGTTTATTGATACGGTCTCGTTCAGCCAAAATCCCCTCTCGGTTATTCGGCTTTTTCACCTCAATAAATACCAACGGCATACCGTTAATCAACAAAGTAATATCTGGGCGAAACTCTTCATCACCGTTCTTACAAGTCAGTTCTGTGACCACATGGAAACTATTGTTATTGAAGTTCTCAAAATCGATAAGCTTGATATTTGAACGCTCTGAAAGGCGCTCGAAAAAGGCGCGACCTAAATCTTCGTTATCCAGTAGCAACTTAGCATCGTTGAGCAGACGTCTTGCTTCGTCTTCTTCGATGCCTTGGTTTATCTTGGAAATTGCTTTTTTAAATAACTCGGGAAAGATGTTGGTATCCAGGTCCCAAGAGTGATCTTTTAGCGATAAGTACTGATAACCCAGGCGCATAAGGTGAAGTATGGTAGGGATTTTAACGCGAGAATCTTCATTGAACACTGGACAATCCTTGTTTGTAAGTAATCAGACGGGCCTAGTATAACTCCTTAATTTTACAGAGTCTTGTCTGTACCTCGATTACTGTGAACCAGTTAATTGTGTTAATTAACAGCTTTAGTTTTTCTTTTGGCTAGTACTAATTTTTGAAGATCATAACAACCTGTTGGATTGCGTTAAAAAGTCTCCTTCTAATCCAGTGAGATAGCCTCCACCCCTTGTGTTGATCATCAGGGCGACAAGACAAGCGCATGCCGGTGAGGGCGATACGCTTGTCTATACGTCAGTTATTGCCCTGTTTGAATAGTCGTTGCCATTCCAGTGCTTAATGCATCGGGGCAGTTAGGCTGGTAGTGTTCTAGCAATATTAACTGAGCAAGTTCTGTAAGCTCTGAATATTGTCCTTACCCTAGCTTCTTTTCGGTGGTTCCCTTAGTTTAGTTAGGTTGTTTTTAGTTATTGCTCATAGGCTTACTTATAGAGGGATTCAGCCAAGAAAAAGCATTTCAATCTAGTAATGGAGGACACTCTTAGCCTTTGAAGGCTGTAGGCTGTAGGCTGTAAGCTGTAAGCTGTAAGCTGTAAGCTGTAAGCTGTAAGGGATATTCTGAAGTTCATTAATGTGCAGTAAAACGGATATTGATATGGGCTTAAACGGTTCCACTTTGAGCATCACGCTCCTCTATCCTTGTTAAAATCCAGTCTTGCACCTCACTCTCAACCCAAGCGGCAGCTCGACTACCGAGTGACACAGGTCTGGGAAATGTTCCTTCTGCGATGTACTTGTAGATAGTGGAACGCGCTAGTCCTGTGTAATCCATAACTTTTGTAAGGCGAATTAGTTTCATGATGAGTTTCTCGGTTATTGTCTCATCACATATGTCCTTCTAGTAATTTTTAACTTTTTCTCTATTTCCAAATCTTTTCAGATATATATCACTTCTGTGCATAAGCCCATTAACGCTTTCAAGGAGCCTGATATGTCAACAAAAGCGATGCCCTCCCAATCCGTAAAATCCCCATTGCTAAACCAACCGATCAACCATTGGCCGCAAACTGCCGATGAGGTTCTTGCCTCTGCCGCCAATATCATTGCCGAGCGTTATGTTAAGAAGGACGCCTATACCAATCCACAGGCCACTAAGGATTTTTTAACTTACAAACTCGGCGGTTATGAGCGGGAGGTGTTTGCGGTGATGCTGCTGGATAACCAGCATCAATTACTTGAATTTAAAGAGTTGTTCTTTGGCACCTTAGATGCCGCCAGCGTCTATCCCCGAGAAGTAGTTAAAGCTGTGTTGGCCGTTAATGCGGCGGCGGTCATCTTTGCCCACAACCATCCCTCCGGCGAGTCTGAACCTTCGGCTGCAGATAAAAACATCACTAAACGGTTAACCGACGCACTGGGACTTATTGATGTGCGAGTGCTTGACCATATTGTGGTTGGCCGTACGCCAGTGTCCTTTGCTGAGCGAGGCTTACTCTAGCCCCGCATTCAAGCTGCTTTTTATCACTCCCAATTAAGGAGTCCAACATGATTGAATTTACCGACAGCTTTTCGCAGGCCTGCGTTGCTGAGGCCTGCGCCGCTTTTCCTGAACTACGTAACCGTTTGGCGGTTGAACTGATTTTGCCAATGTTTGTACGCCCACTTAATGCCATGGGCCAAGTGATTGGTAAGCCGTTAGTTGCGCCCCATAGTCAATTATACAAAACCGTGCTGTTTGTCTTCCCTAGCGACGTTATCGAACACCTACCCAAGGAGATTACTTTTTGCCGCTATGTTTGCCCTTGTGACACTTATGGTGTGCCTATGGGTGAATGGCAACGGGTGATCAACGGCGTGTACTTTAACCATGGCAGCAATGAGCAACCCAATTGGAGTGTACATACCTAATTTTGCAAACCGTTACCTAAACGTCATCCACTCCATTAACCACTTGTATTTACCACTGCTTTAGCTCGCCAGCTAACAAGCAACCCACTCCCTAAAGTTCTTTTCAACCATTGAGGTCAATATGACAACTCTTAAACTTTTCGATATTGAGCACGCCTGAGGTCTACCTCGTAAGGTGTCTCCTCGCTTTGGTGCGAGGCTGATTTTACGTGGTCTGCATTTGGATTTCCTCAATGACCGAGCTAGCTTTGTCGGTGAGTTTCCACCTGAAGTACGCGAACGCTTCAATCACGCTTTCCCGAAATTGGTTAAACAACTTGAGCGTCTCATCGTCACCGGTGAGATAGATGCCAGAGAGCAGCACAGCGTCACCATTGAGTACGATGACTTTACCTGTGAGGCCGATACCTTAGGCAGCCATGGTTATTTGTATATTGCTGTCTATCAATCCGCAGACAAACCACTACCCGCATTAACACTCGCCCCTTCGATAACCTTGTAACACCAAAGCGCATCCTGATACCTCATCACGCTCCATCAGACTCGTTTCACTCAATCTTTACCCCACCAGCAAACATAGCAAGAGCCCAGGAGTTGTAGCTCCTAGGCTCTTGCGTGTGCGCGTAAATCAAAGAAGGAATATCCCATGAAGTTAATCATTAACCGTAACCAACTGCCAACGATGCCTAATCGCTTTTACCAAGTCATTGAAAAGGAACTGGCTAACGTCGATCCAAAAGATGCCAATGCGATCACGCTCAATTTTAGAGATCCAGATTACAGCGCCGAAGATGGTGGCTTTCATCCCGTCGAAGTCCGGCTTGAGAAACAGCAAGAATATTGGCGTTTAGTGTACGTCACTGATTTTGCCTATCGCGGTCATCCCTTCCCCGAGCTCGTCAAAGACATCGATATCTGCTTTAACAGCAAACAGGTCTATAGCTTGTTTAGTGGCTGGATTGGCGAGCGGGAATGCAGAGCATTAATCGATTTATTTACCCAAAACTTTGCCGCTTATTTCGATATGGGAGTTTACAAGGTGAAGGTCAGTTTGGATTAACACTCTTAGCCAAATGAAGTTCCCAGAATCCTAAAATGGGAACACTCAAACCCTTGCCCCATAAGGCTTTGCGCAACGCAAGAGCCCAAAAACACGCTATAGCAAAAAAGAGGAACATGACCATGCCTGAAGTTCAAGCCGTTAAAGATCAAGACACCGTTAAGCTTATCAGCTACCTACTGGAAAGACAGTTTAGCCAGCAACTGGCCGATGTGTGGAATATCGGCCTTAATCTCGCCCTGCGGATCTCCGACTTACTGTCGATTAAGTTCAGCGATATCCAGGGCGATAGACTCATCATTAAGGAGTCCAAAACCGGCAAAATCGCCAACATCAAACTCAACTCAAAAACGCTAGAACGGATACAGCGTATTGCGCTCGAACATCCTAACCATATCTACCTGTTTCAGTCCTACCGTAATCAAAGAGCGAAGAACATCAAACCCGCGCCTTTGTCACGCCGCTATATTTGCCGCGCCCTGGCGATGATTGGCGAAGAACTCAAAATCGCCTTAGGCACCCACTCAATGCGCAAGACCCGAGGCTATCTGCTGTATCAACAAACCAAAGATATTGGCCGAGTAATGAAGATGCTCAGGCATAGCGCCGAAGAAACCACCCTGCGGTATATCGGTATTGAGCAAGACGATATCGATAAGGACTTTGTCGAGCTAGAAATCTAACCCGCGCTTATCACTACTGGATAGCGCCTCATTTAAAATCCTCACACAGCCAACGGACTATCAACGCGAACACCTGCAACTAACCTCAGTCTGCATGGCGAAATAGCACGTCGCAATGATAGAACCTTGGCTAAGGAAACATTCATGCAAGTATTACAACCTGGCGATCATCTCGTCACCAATATCGATCCTCTTGGTTTAACCGAACACCATGGCCTCTATGTGGGCCATGGCAATGTGATTCACTTATCTAAGCAGGGCATCATCGAAGAAATAGATCTGCAGCGATTTGCTGGTGGCCATTGTGTCAGAGTGAAAAAGTCCACGCTGTTTCCTCATCAAGCCATTGAGCTTGCACGCAGTCAACTGGGTTATACCTCATACGGCGTTGCCACCAACAATTGTGAGCAGTTCGTCAACGAATGCTTAGAAGGGAGCAGCAGCTCCAATCAAGTCAGTAATCTCACTCACGTTGCCCTGCAAGGCTCTGCTAGAGCAGGCTTACTGGGGAGCACCGCGTCGAAGCTGGCCACGGGAACCGTCGCAAACGTCGTGCTAGCCTCTACCGCAGTAAAAATGACTGGCGAATACCTAGGGCTACCCGACAACCTCAACACGCTCCTAGGGACGCCAGGGGATCTTGTTGCTAAGCCTGCAGAATGCTTACTAAAAGGCACTGCGCAAAACCTCAGTGACAGTTACGATTGCTTAAGCCAAGGAGAAATAACTGATGCTGGGATCAAGCTTGTCACCGGCAGTGTAGAAACTGGCTTAAACACGGTTTTGACAGCAGCTGAGGTAGGGGTTAATGGGATAAAAGCTGGCGCTGAGCTGATATCCAATGCATGGCATTGGCTAAGGTCATAAGTATTGAAGTCAACTCTTTAACAACGAAGCGGCCCTCAAGCCGCTATCGTTGACACACTTAAGGACCTATAAAGATCGAGTCTCACAGGTAAGCACCTTTATTTTTTAGCTCAAACCTTAAGACGCTAATCACTCTGTCACCACGCTTAAATACGACTGCAACCGAATGAACGTGTTCTATCACCATAATGCTTCGTCTCTAGCTTTGCAAAATAGCTCAAGCGGAAGAAAGCGCTCGCAAAGGTTTGAGGATAATTGTTGGCATTACGGTTGAGATAGTAAACTGGCGTATCCTCAGGGAAATGGACTAAATGCCGCGTACTGAAATCATCGAGCCCTAAAGCACTGGCCCAGGCTTCAACAATCTTAGTACTCAGGTTTTGACCACTTCGATTGTAATTACCGAGATGGTTATAGGCATCGTTATTGAGGAAGATAGCAATATGGTAATGGTCTGTATCGGCATCAGCTCGCTCCCTTGCCCAAATATAACGCAGAGTACAAGGATGCACCCGCTTACCCTCACGGCCCTTGATAAGCCTATCATTCTGGATTTTAGCGTTCAGAGATTTAAAGAACTTGCTGATCACCATTGAATCATAAACCGTTGGTGAGTCGCGAAAATTGAGCTGTGGTAGATGCAAATCAAACCGCACCATAAAGGTACGAGGGTGCTCATTCAGAGCTGCC
>NZ_JAKKRO010000072.1:0-23516 GCF_025654235.1 Shewanella sp. SM32
TGGTTTTGGTTGTTTTACCGTTCTTACGGTTGGCAGAGGTACTGGTGGCGAGGTGCTCCTCAAGTTCGGCATTAAGCGCGGCTTCAGTAAGCTGTTTAATCAAAGGGGTGAGGATACCATCCTTGCCCGTGAGGTCTTGGCCTTCACGCAAAGCTTGAATGGCGGCATTGATATCAAATGTAGGTGCAGTCATAAATCATCTCTTTTGGGTTTATTTTAAAGAAATGACACAGAAATTTGAACACTACCGATTTCTGCCTGCCATTTAGCTAAAAAGTTGAATGTTAGAACACCTAAAGTACAAGTTATGTTAGTTGAGTCCCCGAATATTCCCACTATCGGTGTTGGTGAAGGGACTGTACCTATGTTACGCGAAACATTAAAGTATTTTGGTATTCGAGAAGATGAGTTTATTCGTTGCTGTGACGTAACATTTAAGCAGAGTGTTAAATTCATTGATTGGAATAAACCCAATTCAGGGGAGTACTATCACCATTTATTTGATTATCCCTACTTTAAAGACGTTACTTCAACTTGGCTTAATAAATCTCTTTCAGATAGAGGCCGCTACGCTGATCTTGTGTCAGTTCAAGGTCATTTGATTGATGCGGGACTTGGACCTAAAGTGATGACACAGCCTCAATATCGAGGTGCTATGCATTACGCGTATCATCTCGATGCTGCAAAGTTTACCAAGATGTTAACCAAATTTGGTGTTGAACAGTTAGGCGTTAAACATCTTCTTGCAGAAGTCATTGATACAAAAATGGACGCTCTGGGACATATCTTAGAGTTACATACTGATAATGCTGGTGTATTGAATGCGGACTTGTATGTTGATTGTACAGGATTTAGTGCTCAACTCATTGGAGATGCATGTAAAGTTCCCTTCGTTGATAAGAGTGACATCTTGTTTGTCGACTCAGCATTAGTTGTGCAGCTTCCTTATGAAGATAAATATACGCCTATCCCTTGTTTCACTAAATCAACAGCACAAGAGGCTGGCTGGATATGGGATATCGGTTTGTCTGAACGTCGTGGTGTTGGTTATGTGTATTCCAGTCAATATTCATCAATAGAGCAAGCTGAGAGTGTATTGCGGGAATATCTTGGTAAAGCAGCAGAACACGTCTCGTTTCGACACATACCGATGAAGGTGGGGTATAGAGAGAAATCGTGGCAAGGTAACTGTGTGGCGATTGGTTTGTCGAGTGGTTTTGTTGAACCTCTAGAAGCGACTGGTCTGCTTATGTTTGATGCGACAGCCAGAATGTTAGCCGAATGTTTTCCTGCTAATACTGACGTTATGCCACTTGTGGCTAATCGTTATAATCAGCGCGTATCGAATGCTTGGAATCGGGTGATTGATTTTATTAAACTTCATTATGTCATCGCTAAACGAATGGATACGCCATTTTGGGTTGATAATAAAAATGAAATAAGTATTCCAGACACATTAAAAGAACATTTAGAATTGTGGCGCTATCACATACCGACTGCCTATGACTTTACTTCTACGCTAGAATTTTTCAATTTAGAAAATTATTTATATGTACTCTATGGCTCAGACTTTGAGTCAAAATTAGAGAGGAAATTAAATGATGAAGAGGAAAGGCTTTTCACGGTAATGACCGAGAAATTAGGCAAGCAGGTTACATTACTCAAATCGCAATTATTACCCCATAGAGAGTTAATTGAACGTATCAAGTTGTATGGCATCCAACTTAATTAATGGTTGAATTAAATGGTAAGTAGAGCAAGATTTTTAATCTTGCTCTTTATTATTTTAAATATTTTTTATTTTCGCTAAGAATTCTTGATGTGATAAAGATTGCTCTTTTGCTCTAAACTGTTGTGTTTTTAAGTTGTCGAGTATTCTTGATATTTCATTTTGGGGACAAGGTATATGAATTTCAGGAATATGCTGCATACCATAAAGTACGTAGCGATAATTCTCATCTGTAAAAACTGAACTATATCCATTGGCAAGATCGACATACTCACAAACTTTGTCTTTCCATAGTGTCATTTTTTGTTCTAGAGCAGGGATGAATGCTGAGCTTTGTGCGGCTTTTTGCCAAAATTCATTTTCATCTCTATCAGTTAAGCAGTAATGAAGTACGATAAACTGTCTAAGATCGGTATACAAGCCGTTCATTGCGGTATTATATGACGTCCTTATTGCTTGGGAGGGATTTGATGACGTTAAATGCGTCGCTAGCAATCTTGCACCTAAGTTTATAAGATGCAAGCCTGTCGATTCTAAGGGTTCAATAAATCCACCTGCGAGACCCATTGCAATACAATTTCCAACCCAAAATTCACGTCTACAACCTATCTTCATATCTAAGTGAACAGTTCTTATGATCTCTTGTTCATCGCCAAGATAAGCTTTTAATTCAGCCTCAGCCTGTTCCCTCGTTAGACTATTGCCATCGTAGACATAACCCGTTCCTTGACGATTCGTTAGGTCAATTTCCCAAGCCCAACCATGACTAAGCGCTGTTGCTGTCGTATAGGCTCTTGGTAGCTGGTGAGGCAGATATTCCCGCTGCATTGCAACGGCTTTATTGCAAGGTAATTCAGTTTCGAATGATTGCCAGTTATCATTCTTTAGACTTTGAATTAAAAGCCCTTTAAAGCCTGTGCAGTCGATAAATATGTCGCTCTTGAATGAGCCTAGGTCAGTTACAACCTCAGTGATGTTGCCATCATTAACCAAAACGTCCGTTACATTTGCTTCTACATGCTCTACACCTGCTTGGGTGGCTTTACGCTTTAAAAAGGCCGCCATGAGCGTCGCGTCTAAGTGGTAACCATAGGGGACAATACCTTGATATTGGTTCAAGTATTGCGTTTTAGGGCTTAAGTTATTTTGCATTAAGCTAAATGAAAGACTTGTTGCTTCAGCAAAGGGAGTGCTGTTTGATTCATTAATCTGATTATTTAAAATCCAAGCACTTGCATTATCAATTTTTCCAGATGGTTTTTGTTGCTCAAATGGATGGAAATATTCATGCATTTTACCATCGACTGCTTTCATCCAGTTACGAAATAATATGCCGGTCTTTAATGTTGCGTTAGTTTCTCTAAGTAGTTCATTTTCATCTAATCCCATAGCCGCAAAGAAGAATCGTAGACTATGAACGGTAGCTTCACCAACGCCAATAATACCAATTTCTTTACTTTCGATAAGTCTAATATCAATGATATTAGACGAATGGTTATATAACTTACTCAAGTAGAGAGCCGTCATCCAACCTGTGCTACCGCCACCGACAATAGTGATACTTTTTAGCGGAGAATTATTCATCTTAATGTTTCCTATTAACTCGCCAACATGACGCTACCCGTCAAAATGATCCAAATGGAGAAAAAGAGTTTTAATACTTTTACTGGGAGAAAGAGTGCTAATTTACGAGCGAGTAATCCTCCGATAATGGCGCCTGGGCCTGAGAATAAAACTAGCTCAAAGAGGGCATGGCTATTTGTTGAAAAAATATGGATAGGGCTTGCCGACCAAACGGTAATCGCAGAGACAACAACGCCGGTGGCGACCGCCATTTTAGCGCATAGTCCCCGTAACATCAGATAAATGACGACTAATTCACCGACGCCTACCGATAACCAAGCTGTGATAATGCCGCCGAAATAGCCTATGAGAGCGAGCCAAAGAAAATCGACAGGCCTTATAGCGCGAGTTATTGGCGTGCTACTTTTGCTACTAATAACGATGGCGATACCGAGTACAATCGAGAAGATGCTGAAACTTGTGTGTAGCGAAGAGGGCGAATTGAGTTGTAGTAATTGGCTACTCCAGAAACCTAAGACAGAAAAGAAGGCTGCAAGTAATGATGCTTTTACAAAACCAGACCATGCATCATCTTCTCGATGGTGCTTTTTATAATGCAGTGACCATGAAATTGCGCCTGCTGTCATGCCAAAGCATTGGATCATAAATGAAGTCGAGACACTTTGAGACTCACTAAAGTTGAGGCTCGAAAATACCGGAATAAAGATGACGCCACCGCCAGCTCCCGTCGAGTTTGCAAATATCGCTCCTGTGATGCCTAGAAAAACGAAGCGTCCATATTCTTGGATAAGATCAAATAGCGAATGAAAATGGTTCGCCCAAAATAACCAAGCTCCACAGAGTAGTAATACCAAACTGAGGTTTAGGTAATACCGATTTAAGCGCGGAGCAGGCTGGGTATTATTGGGCACAAGTGTGTTAATGGGATTCATCAATAGCTACCGTGATCTTTGTCATGTTATCGCTATGTTATCAATGAAAGACAGCGTTGTCACATAAGCTTGAATAAATAAAATAAACATTTTAAGTATATGAAAAATTAGCATTAATTATGTCTTTTCATAAAAAATAACAATAATTGTCAAAAAAATGTAGAAATCCTGTTCTTTCTTGTGTACTTTAATAATGACAACGCTGTCATCTGCTTGTGTGACGCGTTGTTTGTAAGGTCTGCATGAGAGGATGAGGTCTCCTTATCATGTGTTTGGCAGGAGTATTGCTGTCGGGCGGCGATACGTTTGTCTTTGATATTTTGATAGTCTCTCCCCAGAAACTAGCGTGGGCTGGGTACTGTAAGCTGTGCCCAGCCATTTTTTTTAGGATGTTTTTACGGTATTACTCAACTGCCTACCTCAGCACTTGAACGTTAGCGGCATAGATAAATAAAACTCACTGGTATAAACCAGATAATAAAAGAGGCTGCAATTTATGGCGATTCATTTAACGGCTGCGATGCGTGTCATTGCAATTGGCATGTCGAGTGTCATTGGCCATGTCACCGCACTCATCATGACAAGAAGAACGGTTTGCATACCCCTGTTTATAATGGCATTAGCGTTTTTTTCGGCATCTTCCTCTTTTGCTGTATTTGCTACCGACACAGCCACAAACAATTTAGCTTCAAATTCTGATGTGTCTAAATCGTCTGCACAGGTTTCAAAAAAAATCACCACCGCGATACAGCAGGAATGGTTGCTAAAGTTACTTGAAGAAGCACTGCGGCGCTCGGATTCGGGTTATCAAGTGCAAGAAATGTCGACTCAAATGAATCAAAAGCGCAAGGTCGAAGAAGCACTCGCTGGGACAGTAGACATGTTTTGGAGCATGACCTCAAAAGAATTGGAAGAAACTGTGCTTCCCGTGCGCATTCCATTGTTTAAAGGGTTACTCGGTAATCGGCTGCTGATTATCCGTAAATCGGATGAAGCACGATTTGCTAATGTGAAAACCATGGCAGATTTTAGGCAGTTAAAGGCGGGGCAAAATCGTTATTGGCCCGATGCCACGATTTTAGAAGCCAATGGATTACCCGTCGTCACTAGCTATCAGTACATCAATTTATACCCCATGTTAGAAGGCGGGCGTTTCGATTATCTTGCCCTCGGCGCCCAGGAAATTGGCGAAGAACTCGCAAATCACCCCGATCCCGTACTTAAGATCGATAGCCATATCCTGCTGCAATATCGTTCGCCAGCTTATTTCTTTGTTTCCCCTAAGCGCCCCGAACTTGCTGCGGCTATTTTAGCCGGGCTTGAAAGTATGGTAAGCGACGGCTCTTTTGATGAGATGTTTAATCGCGAGCTTAAAATTGAGCAACTGTACCGTGAGGCTAAGTTTGAACAACGAGTGATTATCCGTCTTGATACACCTGATTTAAGTCCATTAACACCAATAGAACGCACAGAATTATGGTTAGATCTTTTTAGTATGCAAGGTGCAAAATAATGAAAACATTAGCCTTAAAAGTACAGATTGGATTAGCGGCAGCAATTTTTATGATTGTTAGCGTTCTGTTCGGTGCATCTTACTGGTTGGCGAACGATAAATTGGCTGCCAGTGAAACTGAGTTTGAAGAAAATACCGTCGCCAATTTACAAGTCACTATGGCGCAGCCCATCTTCACCTACGACTATGAGCAGATCCGTGCAGTGCTATCTGTGATGCTTAAATCTGCGCAAATTTATCATATTGTCGTGAGTGACCATCGCGGTAAAGTATTAGCCGAGAGTCAACAGGCTCAAACAGTGGCCGATGAGTATCTAGTGAAACGTGAAATTCAATTTGCTGATCAAGGCAACCCAACGGGCCAATTGGCCATTCAGTTTTCTATGTTGCCTATTCGCGCTCAGTTGTCAGATTTACTCTTAGGTTATTTCTTGCAGGCGTTGTTAATTCTCGGTGGTAGTTTATTTGTGATCTTCATTATTCTTAAACGTTTAGTGATTAATCCACTGGATAATATTGTTCGCGCCATGGAAGAAATTGCCAGCGGTGACGGTGATTTATGCCACAGATTACCGGTTGAGAGTCAGGATGAGATTGGTCAGCTTGCTAAGGCATTTAATGGTTTTGTAGAGCAAATCCACGGCACGATTTCCAAAGTGCACGAAACCTCAGGGCAATTACTGGGCGATGCTAAAGCGCTGGGGTCGCTGTCGCAAACGAATAATGATCGCGTGCAAACCCAACTAAAAGAAACCGAGGCCGCAGTGACGGCGGTAACTCAACTGAGCGCCAGTGCTAACGAAGTCGCCATTAATGCCAAGCGCACCGCGGACGTGGCGAGTCAGGCCGATAAAGCGGTCGATGACAGTCAGCGTCAGTTCGATTCGGGATTAGACATCACTCGTAAACTGGCATCTGAATTAGCCCACTCGGCATTGTCCGTTTCACAGCTACAGCAAGAAACCCAAAAGATTGATGAAGTGGTCGTGGTGATCAACAGCATTGCCGAACAAACCAACTTACTGGCGCTTAATGCTGCGATTGAAGCGGCGAGGGCGGGTGAACAAGGGCGCGGTTTTGCTGTTGTTGCCGACGAAGTGCGTACGCTGGCGAGCCGAACCCAACAGGCAACTGGTGAGATCCAGAAGATGATCCTGCAGGTCCAGAGCCGAGTGGCCGAAACGGTCACTGTGATGCAAGCGAGCCAAGCCCTCTCAACTCAGGGCGTTAACCGCTCAGAAGAAATTAAGTTAGTGCTTACTAAAGTGACTGATTTAGTCTCAAATATCAGTAATATGAACATCGAAGTTTCCCATGCGGCACAGGAGCAAACCTGCGTCACCGAAGCGATTTCTCGCACGTTAAATGATCTTGCCAATGTCTCAGGTTCAGCCTCACTCGATAGCGAGCACTTAGCGCACTCGAGCGAGCGACTGTTTCACCAAGGGGAAAGACTGCGGACGTTAGTAACTTCCTTCAGATTGTAGCCATTTCTGGAGCTAGATAAGGATAATCATGAAAAAAACACTTTCAACAAGCGCCATTTTACTGGCTTTAGGATTAACGGCCTGTTCCGAGGCGCCTTCCGCAGCGTCAGCCGATAAGGCTGTGGCTCAAATACTGCAAGTTCAGGACGCATTAACTCAAGCGCAGTTGCAACAACTCGGGGATTCGTTAGTCGTAACTTACCGTGTTGTGACCAATATGCCAGACGATAAGTGCCTAAAAGATAAAGCCGATGGTCGCTGTTTTGTCGCTCAAATTGATTTCGTCCCCAGTATGGATTTAGCCAGCCAAGATTGGGAAATTTATTTAAGCCAAATGCGCCCAGTGCAATCGGTTGAAAGCGGTGAATTGACGATAACGCACGTTAAAGGCGATTTACATCGTATTACGCCAACGGCTGCTTTTAAGGGATTTGTTAAGGGCGAGAAAAAGCAACTGACATTCCGTGGTGAGCCGTGGCAATTGGCTGAAACCGACGCTATGCCAAACTATTACCTCGCAGCAAAAGGATTAGAGCCCGTCATTATCGCCAGCACTCAAGTGGGTAAAGATGCCGAAACGGGTTTAGAGACGCGTCCGTATGTTGAAGGGGTTACGAATTTTAAAACCCAATATCAACGCACTGAAACGGATAAACTCGCGCCAGCCGATGCCGCGCAATTATTTAAAGCCAATCGAAGCGTGAGTGACGATGCCGCCTTGGCTGTGGATACCATTATCCCAACGCCACAAAAGGTGAAGATCCATTCAACCGATACACCAGTATCCCTTGCTGGTGGTATTAAGCTCGAATATCAGCATGATAACCCAGAGCAAAAGCGTCAAGTTGCGGCGGCGGTGGTACGTTTAGCTCGCCTAGGTGTGGCTGAATCTGCGAGTGGCATTACGGTGAAATTTGCCAGCCAAAAAGGGGATGAGGGCAGTTATCGCTTAGATATTCAGCCAACTGAAATTGTGATTGCTGCCAATGATGCGGCGGGCTTCTCTTACGGTTTGTCATCATTAGCAAGCCTTGTGGATGTGAATTCGCTGAAAGTGAATGCGATGACCATTGAAGACAGCCCACGTTATCCGTTTCGTGGTATGCACATTGATGTGGCACGTAATTTCCACAGCAAACAATTGTTGCTGGATTTGCTCGACCAGATGGCGGCTTATAAGCTCAATAAACTGCATTTACACATGGCTGACGATGAAGGTTGGCGTTTAGAAATCGACGGGTTACCTGAGCTGACCGACATCGGCAGTAAACGTTGCCATGATCTTGCTGAAAATACCTGTCTGTTACCGCAACTGGGCAGTGGTCCTTTTGCGGAGTCGAGCGTTAATGGTTTCTATACTAAACAAGACTATATCGACATAGTGAAATATGCCGAGGCGCGTCAAATTCAAGTGATCCCATCAATGGATATGCCGGGTCATAGCCGCGCCGCGATTAAAGCGATGGATGCGCGTTTTCGTCGATTACAGGCTGAAGACGTAGAGCTTCAAAACACGGGCAAAGTGCAGGTTGTCCCTGTGCAGGAAACGGCAAATCAAGCTAACACAGCGGTAAAAGCGTTAGATGCGGGCGAGCGTCAATTGCAAGCTGAAGGGCAAACCACTGCAGCTGAGCAATATTTGTTATCCGATGCAAACGACAAAACGGTTTATTCTTCAGTGCAATATTACGACGACAATACGCTTAACGTGTGTATGGAATCGACCTATCAGTTTGTCGATAAGGTGATTGATGAAATAGCCAAGCTACACCAAGCCGCGGGTCAACCATTGACGCGTTACCACATTGGTGCCGATGAAACGGCGGGAGCTTGGAAACAATCACCCCAGTGTTTAGCATTTGTCGCCAATAACGATAAAGGCGTTAAGTCGATAGATGACTTAGGCGCTTATTTTATTGAACGAATTTCGACTATGTTAGCGGCAAAAGGCATTGAAGCTGCAGGATGGAGCGATGGCATGAGCCATGTTCGCCCTGAGAATATGCCCGCTAAAGTGCAGTCTAATATTTGGGATGTGATTGCCCATAAAGGTCATGAGCGCGCCAATCAGCAGGCGAATCTTGGTTGGGAAACCGTGCTCTCTAATCCAGAGGTGCTGTACTTTGATTTCCCCTATGAGGCCGATCCTAAGGAGCATGGTTATTACTGGGCGAGTCGTGCGACCAACAGCCATAAAGTCTTTAGCTTTATGCCTGATAACTTAGCAGCCAATGCCGAGCAATGGACCGATATTGAAAATCAGCCGTTCGAAGCGGACGACAGAATAAAACTTGATGAGGCGGGTAACAAAGTCTCGGGTCCAAGGGAGAAAGGCAAGCCTTTTACTGGCTTGCAAGGGCAGATTTGGAGTGAGTCGATTCGCAGTGACGATACGATTGAATATATGGTGTTCCCGCGTTTGTTGATGTTGGCCGAGCGTGCTTGGCATCAAGCGGCATGGGAAGTACCTTATCAATATCAAGGTGCTGTATATAATCAAAGCTCGGGTGCTTTTACTTTAGCCATGCGTGATGCACAGGCAAAGGAGTGGCAAAAACTTGCAAATACCTTAGGCCATAAAGAGTTTATTAAGCTAGATAAAGCGGGGATTGATTATCGCGTACCGACGGTCGGCGCCGAGATCCGTGACGGTAAACTGTTTGCCAATATTGCCTATCCCGGCCTTAAACTCGAATACCGTAGCCTCAATGGCCAATGGCAAGCTTATCAAGCGGGATTGGCGGTCACTGCACCGATTGAGATCCGTGCCATTGCGGCCGATGGTATTCGTAAAGGCCGAAGTTTAATCGTTAACTAAATCGTTTTTATATCTGGCTGTATTTTAAAGATAAAATACAGCCTTTTTGTTTTTCTGTGTCAGTGATTGCCTAAATTTGATTTTAGATCATAAATCACTTAAAAAAGTAAATGACAACGCTGTCATTTTTGCTGTAACATTGAGTTAACTAAAGTTGAGCGCTGTATTAACGGCAAATAATAAGCAACGGTAGCGCTGCATTGATAGGTGAAGAGGGGTGTCATGGGGTTAGTCCAGACAAAAGATCAACCACTGTTTATAGGTGTAGATGGAGGCGGTAGTAAATGCCGAGCCACCATCTACTGCGCAGACGGTACCGTTTTAGGGACAGGTGTTGCAGGACGTGCAAATCCACTGCATGGTCTCACACAAACATTTGAATCCATTGAAGCATCGACTCGCCTGGCGTTGCTAGATGCGGGTATGAACGAGAGCGATAGCCACTTGCTGGTGGCGGGTCTTGGTCTTGCTGGCGTAAATGTCCCTAGGTTATATCAAGATGTTATCAACTGGCAGCATCCTTTTGCAGCCATGTATGTCACTACCGATTTGCATACGGCTTGTATTGGTGCCCACCGCGGTGCCGATGGCGCGGTGATCATCACGGGTACTGGCTCTTGCGGTTATGCCCATGTTGGTGATACCAGCTTGAGTATTGGTGGTTATGGTTTTGCATTGGGCGATAAGGGCAGCGGTGCTTGGCTTGGATTAAAAGCTGCGGAACACGTGCTGTTAGCACTCGATGGCTTTGCCGTACCAACTCGATTAACCGATATGCTGTTGAATGAATTTGGTGTCACCGATGCGCTCGGCATTGTCGAAAATCTAGCCGGTAAATCATCAAGTTGCTACGCCGCATTAGCCAGAAGCGTACTCGATTGTGCCAATGAAGGTGACGCGGTAGCGACTGCTATCGTACAAGAAGGTGCTGATTATATTAGCGACATGGCGCGTAAGTTATTTAGCCTAAATCCGGTGCGTTTTTCTATGATCGGTGGTCTTGCAGGGCCTCTACAAGCTTGGCTCGGTGCCGATGTCGTCGCTAAGATTTCAGAAACCTTAGCCCCCCCCGAACTCGGTGCTATGTATTTCGCCCAGCAAGAATTTAATAAGTCGTTGTCAGTGCACATAGGCACTGAAGCCAAATCCTGTATTTGAACGTGAAGGTAAAAGACATGACAAACACTATTATGGAACAAGAAGCTCGCACTGCACCGCAAAAAATTGCGGGTCAATTAGAAGCTAACGCTGACATCATGCAGCAGTTAGGTGAGAAACTGCGCGCCTTCGCCCCTCGTTTTGTGATGATAGTAGGTCGCGGCTCATCGGATCATGCGGGAGTGTTCGCTAAATACTTATTTGAAATTGAAGCGGGTGTACCAACCTTCGCCGCCGCGCCTTCAGTGGCGAGTGTGTATGGTAAAACTTTGAAACTCGAAGGCGCGCTAGTGATTGTGATTTCACAATCTGGCCGTAGCCCTGATATTTTGGCGCAGGCGCGTATGGCAAAAAATGCTGGTGCTTTCTGTGTTGCCTTAGTGAATGATGAAAGTGCACCGATTAAAGATATCGTCGATGTCGTTGTGCCTTTACGTGCCGGCGAAGAAAAAGCCGTTGCCGCAACTAAGAGTTACCTCGCGACCTTGTCGGCGATTTTACAACTCGCCGCCGCTTGGACTCAAAGCGAATCGCTCGCTAGCGCTGTAGCGTCTTTACCCCAAGCGCTGCAAACGGCGGTGGACGCTGAGCCGCAGCTCACGCCAGAATCCGTTGCCGACGTGAAGAACTTAGTCGTACTCGGCCGTGGTTTAGGTTATGCGGTATCCAAGGAAATCGCGCTTAAGCTAAAAGAAGTGTGTTCAATCCATGCCGAAGCGTTCAGCAGCGCCGAGTTCCTCCACGGCCCTGTCACTTTAGTTGAGAAAAAACTTACTATCGTCGATGTGTGTATTGGCGATGAATCTTACGCTAGCCATATTGAACAAATTGAAAACGTGAGCCAACGCGGCGCCGATTTAGTGCATCTGAATCAAACCTCGACGGACATTCACCCTCGTGTTGCTCCGTTAGCGTTATTACAACGTTTCTATATCGATGTGGCTGCGGTTGCGATTGCCCGCGGTATCGATCCCGATCAACCGGCAGGTCTTAAAAAAGTGACCCAAACGCTCTAAGCCGCCGAGCTTTAAGTGGCCAAAGTTTAAGAGGTTTAGGTGCTGCGGATTAGATTTAGCGGACTTTTAGCTGCACGATTAAGCAGCTGCACGATTAAACCTGTTCAGCTAAGCTCGTGCAGCTAAGCCCTCGCAGTGAACTTAATTTAAGACTTAAGTCACTCGTGTTATTTATTGAAAGAGGTTTGCGATGAAAATCACCTTGATCGCCGGGCGTATTTTTGATGGTGAATATTTCCATCAAGATGTGCCTGTAACTGTTGAAGACGGGCACATTCTGGCGTTTGATACGGTTGTTGGCGCGAAGGAAATCCGCCAAGCCGGAACGCTGGTGCCTGGTTTTATCGATGTACAAGTGAACGGTGGCGGCGGGGCGTTATTCAATGCCGATCCGAGTGTTAATTGCATTGAAACTATCGGCCGTGCCCATGCGCGTTTTGGCACGACAGGATTTTTACCTACGCTTATCACCGATGATGTCAGCGTGATGGCCAATGCGGCCGATGCAGTGGCCGAGGCTTTAGTCAAAGGTAGCGCTGGTGTTTTAGGAGTGCATTTTGAAGGGCCACATTTATCTGTGCCTAAAAAAGGTGTGCATCCACAGGGCTTTATTCGCGAAATCACCGATGCGGAACTCGCCGTATTTTGTCGTCAAGATCTGGGGATTAAAGTGGTCACGCTTGCGCCTGAGAATGTGTCACCAGAGGTGATCCGCACGCTTGTCGCCTCGGGCGTTAAGGTGTGTTTGGGTCATTCTAATGCCGACTACGATACTGTGGTTGCGGCATTAGCGGCAGGCGCGACGGGCTTTACCCACCTTTATAATGCAATGTCTCCTCTGGGCTCCCGTGAGCCAGGCATGGTTGGCGCGGCGATTGAGAGTGAAACCGCTTGGTGTGGTTTGATTGTCGATGGTCACCATGTGCATCCCGCGGCGGCAAAGGTCGCACTACGGGCAAAACCTAGAGGCAAAATGATGTTAGTCACCGATGCTATGCCGCCAGTTGGTATGGAGGATGAGACTAGCTTCGAGCTTTTTGGTACTCGAGTGTTAAGAGTCGGCGATAGATTAAATGCCGTGACAGGTGAGCTGGCGGGTTGTGTGCTCGATATGGCGACTGCGGTCAATAATACGGTGAACTTGTTAGGTTTACCTTTGGCGGAAGCCTTGAGAATGGCGGCGTTATATCCCGCACAGTTCCTCGGGATTGAGCATAAAGCTGGCCGTTTAGCAGTGGGACATAGGGCTGATTTTGTCTTGCTCGATGCACATAACAAAGTGCAGGCAAACTACATTGCGGGACGGGCAGTCTATTCAGGGCCGATTTATGCGGGCCAGGCAATAGGGGCACACCCTTAAATCGCTTTCGCAGTTTAGGTGATTTTTAACATCTATACCCAAACTACCTGAAAATGCAGGATTCAGCGGGAATTTAACGCACTTTAGGCAATGCCATCCATGGCGATTGCGGTTATTTGCAGACCTAGTGGACTAAGTTAAAAATAACCACGCAGTATAAAGTGCGTTAAAACCCGCCGGGACGGAGTGCCTAGGGCGCTCCACTTCCGTGTTGCATCAATTCAAAAGGTGGCCGACATTCTTTCATTGATGCGCCTTGAATTGAAGCACCCTAGGCACTCTGAAACTCGTATCTTCAGGTAGCTTGGGTATAGCCCTTGTCATATTTTGATGACAGGGGCTAAGTTTTTTTATTGTACAGCACTCATTTTAAACAGTATTAGTTTTGTACAGTATTAGTTTTGCTCAACTTTTATAAAAGCTTTTAATAACAATAATAAAGGATGATGGCATGGGGACTACACAGACAAACGCAATTATGCCAGCAAAGGTGAATAAACCTAGGTTGATGTCTCTGGATGCACTGCGCGGCTTCGATATGTTTTGGATTTTGGGCGGTGAGGCCCTGTTTGGGGGCTTGCTTATTTTAACGGGCTGGGCAGGTTGGCAATGGGGCGATGAACAAATGCACCATAGCCAATGGCATGGTTTTCACTTCTACGATTTGATTTTTCCGCTGTTTATTTTCCTCTCTGGTGTGGCCTTAGGTTTATCTCCCAAACGTTTAGATAAATTACCGATGAAGGATCGATTACCTGTGTATCGGCATGGGATTAAACGACTCTTTTTATTGCTGCTACTGGGCATTTTATATAATCACGGTTGGGGTACGGGCGCGCCTGCCGATCCTGAAAAAATTCGCTATGCCAGTGTGTTAGGTCGAATCGCCTTTGCATGGTTTTTTGCCGCATTATTGGTGTGGCACACGAGTCTACGAACCCAAATTATCGTCGCCTTGGGCATTTTGCTTGGTTATGGCGCAATGCAACTTTGGTTGCCTTTCCCTGGTGGACAGGCCGGCGTGCTCTCGCCAACGGAATCCATCAATGCCTATGTCGATTCGATTTTATTACCCGGCGTGAGCTATCAGGGACGCACGCCCGATCCAGAGGGGTTACTGTCGACTATTCCCTCCATAGTCAATGCGTTAACGGGTGTGTTTGTCGGTCACTTTATTGTTAAATCCCATCCTAAAGGTGAGTGGGCTAAAGTGGGATTGCTCGCCGCTGCGGGTGGCATTTTCTTAGCCTTAGGTTGGCTGTTAGATCTTGTTATTCCGGTCAATAAAGAGCTGTGGACCAGTTCATTTGTGCTGGTGACGTCGGGCTGGAGCATGATACTGCTGGCGGTATTCTATGCCTTAGTCGATGTGCTTAAGTGGCAAAAATCCGCATTTTTCTTCGTGGTGATAGGCACGAACGCCATCATTATTTACTTAGCGTCGAGCTTAGTGGATTGGAAATATATCGCTCAAAGCGTGTTTGGCGGCTTAGTGCTGGCCTTGCCTGAAAGCGCTCAAGCGTTAGCTGCGGTTGTCAGCTTGCTCGCGGTGCAGTGGCTGGTTTTATATTGGATGTATCGCCGCAATATTTTTGTCAGGATTTAGTCAGTTCGCTTAATCGCTTGAGATAAGCCGCACACACTCAGTGTCTGCGGCTTTTTTTACATTATTTGCTGGATGTGAGTCATCACTTACTTACAACTTAGCTATCGGCCAATTGATGATTACGAGGGAATATTCGCGAGAATTTATTAAATGACAGCGTTGTCTTTTTGTGTTATTTGTTTTAACATCACTGAAACAATGGTGCGTTTGGATGATAACATTAGCCATTGCGGACGAGTCGCGATACGGATATTCGGGAACTTAGGCATTAATTTAAACCCCGTTATCACCTCAATAATTAATTACTATAAGAAGCAGGTTTATGGAAATGACACTCGATAAAAGCCAGCAAAAAAGCAGCTTTCTCCCCATGGCCATAGTGGCCGCTCTCTTTTTCATCCTCGGATTCGCCACTTGGTTGAATGGGTCTTTGATGCCGTATTTGAAACAAATATTGCAACTCAATCCCTTTCAAGCGTCGTTGATCCTGTTTTCTTTCTATATCGCAGTGACTTTTACTGCCTTGCCATCCGCCTGGCTTATTCGCAAAGTCGGTTATAAGAATGGCATGGCGATCGGCATGGGCGTGATGATGCTGGCGGGTTTACTGTTTATCCCCGCCGCGGAAACCCAAATATTTGCCTTGTTCCTATTGGCCCAATTAGTGATGGGCACAGGCCAAACCCTATTACAAACTGCGGTTAACCCTTATGTGGTGCGTTTAGGCCCTGAAGAATCCGCCGCTGCCCGTGTGAGCGTGATGGGCATTTTGAACAAAGGTGCGGGTGTGATTGCGCCTGTGGTGTTCTCTGCACTGATTTTAGACAGCTTTAAAGACCGTATCGGTACTGAGCTGACTCAAATTCAAATTGATGAAATGGCTGACGGTTTAGTATTGCCGTATTTAGGCATGGCGATTTTTATCGGCATTTTGGCGTTAGCGGTAAAAAAATCCCCATTACCAGAATTATCCAATGAAGATGAAGCCGTTGAAAATACCGATAAAGGGCAACTTAAAGCGGCGCTGTCTCACCCTAACTTAGCTTTTGGCGTGTTGGCGCTGTTTTTTTATGTGGCGGTGGAAGTGATCGCCGGTGACACTATCGGCACTTTTGCGTTATCACTCGGGGTTGAACATTACGGGGTGATGACCTCCTATACCATGGTGTGTATGGTGCTAGGTTACACGCTTGGTATCCTGTTAATTCCTCGCTTTATTTCACAGCATAAGGCTTTGATGGTGTCGGCCATTTTAGGTTTATTACTGACATGCGGTATTTTGTTCGGCGACAATAACTCCTACGCTATCGCGAATGTTGTGTTAGTGCCTTTTGGTGGTGTCGCGCTACCTGACACCCTGTTGATGATTGCCTTCCTTGGTTTAGCCAATGCGATCGTTTGGCCTGCAGTATGGCCGCTAGCCTTGTCTGGTATGGGCAAATTGACCAGCACGGGTTCAGCGCTCCTCATCATGGGGATTGCTGGTGGCGCCTTTGGTCCAGTGTCTTGGGGCTTAATGAGCTCGGCGACTGATATGGGCATGCAGGGCGGTTATATTGTGATGTTGCCCTGTTATCTGTTCATCCTGTTCTACGCGGTGAAAGGCCATAAGATGCGTAGTTGGTAGACCAGTCAGCTTGAATAGCTAAAAAGAAGCCCTCGATGATGAGGGCTTTTTTGTGTCTTAGTTGGACCAAGCTAAGGCGAAATTAGAACGCGTAACTTACGCTCGCAAGCACGGTATCTGAGTTTTTGAATGCGCCATCAGAGACCTTTTGGTCACCGCTGAGATCTGTGCCCAACCAAGCTAATGAAAGTCCAAAGCCTGACAGTTCAGTCGATACACCAATGGAGTAATCTGAATAGCTATCGAAGCCTTCTCCATCATCTAAGGCATCACCCACGTTATAGCCGTAGTGCAAATCTAGGCTCCAATTCTCGACAAATTCGTAGGAGTAGTTTAGTTCTCCATAGTGATAATCTAAGTCAGTACCACCGTAATCATTGGTAAACCAATAGGCTAGGCGAAAGCCCTTAAATTCCATACCCGTAATCACTTCGAAATAACCTATATCACTCTCGCCTGAGTAGTTATAACGGTTAAGGGTGATGTCGTAGGTCAGATCTTCGTTGATCTCACCACCATAGGCGACATAGAAATCGTATTCGATCGCTGGGCCGTTATAACCTGGCTCATCAAAATCCACGTTACTTGCCCAAGCGCCGACAGAGAAACCTGAGTCGAAGCTCCAATCAATACCGCCTTGCAGGGCAGGATCGCCAGCGGTTTGTGATACGCCGCGAAAACGATAGTCGTTAGTAAGACTAATTTCCCCTGTCACTTCGGCGGCGGCAATGCCGGAGAATAGGGTCGTGGTTAGCGCGAGTCCGACAAGCTGTACCAGCCGTTTTTTTTTCAGATTATTATGCACGGTATTTCTCCCATTTTCTTTGTTGACTCGGACGTGTTACTGGCGACCATGGTTATTCAATCGCGCCAGAGCATCCGTTGGTTTGCCAAATAACAGCCTAGGAAAACCCGTTGCTGTGACCTCATGGCGAGTTATTGCTAAGATAACTTAGCTTTTTTGAGGCTAACATCAGCCTCGTTGATCTCACTTTTGTTCGAAAATGACGTAAACCTTGCGGCAGGGCTCCACGACTTCCCAAGTACCTTGAAAACCCGCGGGTATGATAAACCTGTCACCCACAGTGAAAGTCTGCGATTGACCTTGAAGATCTGTGATAACACTCATCCCTTCGAGGATTTCGCAGTACTCGTATTCAGTGTAGTTTATTTTCCAAGCGCCTGATTCACTTTGCCAAATTCCACTGTGAAATTGATCACAAGGGCTAGAATAATGATTCTCTAGCCCTTGAGTTGGATTGCCAGCTAACAACTTTTCCGTCGGTAACTGGTAGGTTTCGACGGGTGTTTGCGCCGTAGCAAAGCGAATAATGGCGTTGATACTCACAGTCATTTGCGATTTCCTTGTTGAGCTGACATTCGGCTATTTCATCGTTGGCATCACAAACTCGGCTTGAGTCTGTTTACCCACCGGCCAGCGGGCAGTAATTGCCTTACGCTTAGTATAAAAACGCACGCCATCGGGGCCATGCATATGCAGCGGCCCAAACAGTGAACGCTTCCAACCGCCAAAACTGTGGAACGCCATTGGTACCGGGATCGGCACATTCACCCCAACCATACCGACTTGCACGTGGTGGCAGAAATGCCGCGCCGCTTCACCACTTTGGGTGAAAATCGCCGTGCCATTGCCAAATTCGTGTTGGTTAATCAGCTCAAGCGCCGTCGGGTAATCTTTCACGCGCACAATCGCCAGCACTGGGCCAAAGATTTCTTCGCGGTAGATGCTCATATCTGGCGTGACATGGTCGAACAAACAGGCGCCGAGGAAATAGCCCTGTGGATTTTCTTCAACACTCAGTTTACGGCCATCGACCAGCAGCACTGCACCTTCTTGCACACCGGCTTCAACATATTGGGTGACCTTGGCAAGGTGTTGTTTTGAGATCAGCGGACCCATTTCCATCTCTGGCGTCAGGCCGTTGCCGACTTTTAAGGTTTGGATTTGCGGTAGCAGTTTTTCCACTAACGCGTCGCCCACATCGCCTACCGCGAGTACGACTGAAATTGCCATACAACGCTCACCAGCACTGCCGTAAGCGGCACCCATTAAGGCGCTAACAGCTTGATCTAAATCTGCATCTGGCATGAGTAACATATGGTTTTTCGCGCCGCCTAAGGCTTGCACGCGTTTGCCATGTTTAGAGGCTGTGCTGTAGATGTATTCGGCAATCGGCGTTGAGCCTACAAAGCTCACCGCTTGCACATCTTTATGGGTGAGTAAGGTATCGACGGCTTCTTTGTCGCCGTTAATCACGTTAAACACGCCATCGGGAAGACCCGCTTCTTTAAGCAGCTCGGCAATCCGCATCACCGAGCTTGGGTCTTTTTCCGAGGGTTTCATAATAAAGGTGTTACCGCAGGCAATCGCGATTGGGAACATCCACATGGGAACCATCACGGGGAAGTTAAAGGGTGCTATGCCTACGACAACACCTAAAGCTTGATTAACTGACCAAGAATCGACGCCGCCACCGACTTGCTGGGTGTGTTCACCTTTAAGCAAGTGCGGAATACCACAGGCAAATTCGACCACTTCGAGACCACGGATCAACTCGCCCTTAGCATCGTCGATCACTTTGCCGTGCTCACGGGTGATAAGCTGCGCCATTTCATCTAGGTGTTGCTCGACTAAGGCTTTGAATTTAAAAAGCACTCGAGCACGGTTGAGCGGCGTGACTTGCGACCAGGTTTCAAAGGCGGTTTTAGCGATCGCGATGGCTTCGCCGACTTCGGTTCCGCTTGCCAGTGAGACTTGGCCACGTAGCTCACCCGTGGCAGGTTCAAAAATATCTTGGGTTCTGGTACTGGCAGGGGTGTGCTGACCATTAACAAAGTGAGTGATCTTGAGCATAGTTAACCTTTGAAGTTCCCCGCCGCAGCGGGGTGTTAAATGTGAGAGTGGAACGAACCGCTGGTGCTATTATCCAACGGCGTTAATGGCATCGCTTAGGCTATTAACCATTTGGTCAATCTCGCGTTTATCGACAATCAGTGGCGGTGACATGGCAATGATGTCGCCCGTGGCTCGTACTAAAGTGCCGTGGCGGAAGCAGTGTTCAAACACGCCGTAACCCCGCTTACCCGCGCCTTGAGCGTTAGGGGAGAATTGAATCCCCGCCACTAAGCCTGTGTTGCGGATATCAATCACATTCGGCAACCCTTTGAGGCTGTGCACTGCGTCTTCAAAGTAGCGCTCAAGCTCAAAACTACGTTCGAATAATTGCTCATGCTCATAAATCGATAGTGTGGCAAGTGCGGCTGCTGCTGCGACTGGATGACCTGAATAGGTGTAACCGTGGAAAAACTCAATCAGTTCTGTGGGGCCTTGCATACAAGTGTCGTGGATAAAATCTTGCACAAACACTGCACCCATAGGGATGGCGCCGTTATTGATGGCTTTAGCTGTGGTGATAATGTCTGGAATAACGCCCCAACGTTGACTCGCAAAAGCGGCGCCAACGCGGCCAAATGCGGTAATGACTTCGTCAAAAATCAGTAGGATGCCGTGCTTTTTAGTGATTTCACGCAGACGTTTTAAGTAACCTTGTGGCGGCAATATTACCCCTGCAGAACCCGACATAGGTTCAACGATTACGGCGGCAATATTCTCGGCGCCATGCAGGGTCACTAGTTGTTCTAATACTTCGGCTTTTTCAGCGCCAAAGTGCGAGAATCCACGGGTAAATGCCGCATTTTGGATATCTAAGGTATGAGGTAAGTGATCGACGCCTTGCAATAATTGGCCACTAAATGCTTTGCGGTTATTGCTTAATCCACCGACAGAGATGCCGCCAAAACCTACACCGTGGTAACCCATTTCTCGGCCGATAAAGCGGGTGCGTGAGGCTTGACCATTGGCTCTGTGATAGCAAAGTGCCATCTTAAGCGCAGTATCGACGGACTCAGAACCTGAGTTAGTAAAGAAGACTTTGTTTAATCCCTCAGGACTGAGCTCGACTAAGCGCTCGGCAAGTTCAAAGGCAATCGGATGACCCATTTGGAAGGAGGGCGCGTAGTCCATCTGTTTAATTTGTTTGCTGACCGCTTCGCTGATTTCCTTGCGACCATGGCCTGCGTTACAACACCATAAACCTGCGGTGGCATCTAACACTTTATTACCATCAATATCCTTGTAATACATGCCTTCGGCCTTGGCGAGTAACCGCGGACTGGCTTTGAATTGGCGGTTAGCGGTAAAAGGCATCCAGAAATGTTCAAGTGAGGGATGCTCAGTTGAAGATTGATGTGAAGCATCACTTGAGGAATTGAGCGGCAAATCGGCCATAGTGTCTACCTTGTCCTGTATCTTCAGGTCTTGTTTTAGGGTGGCTAATATTTGCTATGCTATGTTAGAAATAATGAACATGGAAGAGCCGTGTGCAGTTATTTGTGGCAAAAAAGCTATTTTTGTAAAAAATATTGAATTTTATTGCTTAAACAGCGTAACCTGAAGCTCGGATTATGACTGTGATGATGTTTAGCATTTGCGTTAAAGTCGTCACAGCCCCTATTTTCTTGTCGATGAACGATAAACCACACCTATACGAATTATTAAGAGGTCATCATGAGCACACCGAAGAAACGCAGCGAATGGGAAAGTCTGGCTGCCAGCCTGTCTATTAATGGTAAGGCGTTTATCAATGGCGAATACCAAGATGCCGTTTCGGGTAACACCTTTGATTGTATTAGTCCTATTGATGGTCGCTTGTTGGTAAAAGTGGCGAGTTGCGATCTTGCAGATGCTAATCTTGCGGTTGCTAATGGCCGCAGCGTATTCGAGTCTGGTGTTTGGTCGCAGCAGTCTCCGGTAAAGCGCAAACAAGTGATGATACGTTTCGCCGAGTTACTGGAGGAAAATGCCAATGAACTCGCGCTGTTAGAAACCCTCGACATGGGTAAACCAATTCGTTTCTCCAAAGCGGTGGATGTGGCGGGTGCTGCCCGTGCGATTCGCTGGTCTGGCGAAGCGATTGATAAAATTTACGATGAACTCGCGCCAACGGCTCACAATGAAATTGGCATGATCACCCGTGAGCCTGTGGGGGTTGTCGCCGCGATTGTTCCGTGGAACTTCCCAATGCTGATGGCGTGTTGGAAGCTCGGGCCCGCGCTGGCCACGGGTAATAGTGTAGTATTAAAACCCTCTGAAAAGTCACCCTTAACGGCTATCCGTATGGCGCAACTGGCTATTGAAGCTGGGATCCCAAAAGGCGTACTCAACGTGTTGCCAGGATTTGGTCATACTGTGGGTAAAGCCTTAGCGTTGCATATGGATGTGGATACGCTGGTTTTCACAGGTTCCACCAAAATTGCCAAGCAATTAATGATTTACGCTGGTGAGTCGAACATGAAACGCGTGTGGCTAGAGGCGGGAGGCAAGAGCCCTAATATCGTCTTTAATGACGCGCCAGATCTCAAAGCCGCTGCTGTTGCTGCTGCCGAAGCCATTGCTTTTAACCAAGGTGAAGTTTGCACCGCAGGTTCGCGTTTGCTGGTGGAGTCCGGGGTTAAAGATGAGCTTATCGCGCTTATCGCAGAGGAGCTAGCCTCATGGCATCCAGGGCATCCACTCGATCCCGCCACTGTGAGCGGCGCCGTTGTTGATAAACAACAGTTAGACACAGTACTCAGTTACATCAAAGCGGGTAAAGACGAAGGTGCAACCTTAGTCCACGGTGGCTGCCAAGTTATGGCCGACACGGGTGGTGTGTATGTGCAGCCAACGGTATTTTCTAACGTAAACAATCAGATGAAAATTGCCAGCGAAGAGATCTTCGGTCCTGTGTTATCTGTTATTGAATTTAATGGCATGGAAGAAGCGATATCAATAGCCAACGATACCATCTACGGTTTAGCCGCTGGCGTGTGGACATCGGATATCAGCAAGGCCCATAAAACCGCTAAAGCCCTGCGTTCTGGTATGGTATGGATCAACCATTACGATGGCGGCGACATGACAGCGCCATTCGGTGGCTATAAACAGTCAGGTAATGGCCGAGATAAATCTCTGCACTCCTTCGACAAATACACAGAATTGAAAGCGACTTGGATCGTGTTATAACCGCTCTTTTTTGTCTATATTTGTCTATATAAGAGAAGGAGCCGCTTTCGCTCAATACTAAAACCTCTTTTCATCGTACATGGAAAGAGGTTTTTTATTTTTTGTAGCTCAAGGTGTCCCCATTTTTTCTAAGCCATATTTTACTTGTAAAATCTGTATCTGCTGCTGTGGATAAGATGTTACAGTCTTGATTCATTATATTGTTGCTCACTCATACTCGATAGAATATTGACTTTAAACACTCCCATTAATATCTCAATTTACTTCCATTCTTATCTGCTTCATAAATATCGTAAGTTATCGCTTATAAATTTGTGGCTTTCAAACATTACCATTAATGCATTTAGTCATAGTGTAGTGATGTGATGGACGCCTCAGCACCTAAGCTTGCAGTATTATGCCAAGCTTAAAGCTGACAAATAGTTCTGGAGGTTTCCATCATGGATATTAAAGTTATTGGTATCGATTTAGCCAAAAATGTTTTTCAAGTTTGTGTTTGTCTTATGGATAACTCTGTCATGAGTAACAAAAAGGTTAACAGAAACAAGCTGCTCGATAAAATTAGACAATTCCCCGAAGGTAGCCTTATTGCTATGGAGGC